>WUAJ01000005.1 GCA_009827215.1 Phycisphaeraceae bacterium | reverse complement strand
GAGCTTCTTCGCGAGCTCGAGTCTCGGAGGATTGACATCGGTGCAGTAGATCCTCGCGGCCCCCGCGGCTTTCGCGACCGTCACCGCCATGAGTCCGATGATCCCGACTCCTGAGATCAGCACGGTCTTGGCGCTGACCCCCGCTTCCATCACGGTGTGCACCGCGTTCCCGAGCGGATCAAAGATCGCGGCGTGCTTGTCGTCAATGTCCGGATGCACGGGCCACACATTCTCTTCCGGTACCACCATGTATTCCGCGAAGCATCCGTCGCAGTCGATGCCAAAGATCTGCGTGTCCGTCGCGATGTGCGCGTTTCCTGTGCGTGAGTTGTAGTCGAGCCCCTTGGTCATGTGCCCCTCGGCGCTGACGCGCCGACCTGGGGAGAACTTGGTCACGGCTGATCCGACCTTATCGACCTCTCCGACAAACTCGTGTCCGGTGATGATCCCTGGAGGGATGCGTCCCGCTGCCCACTCGTCCCATTCCCAGATGTGACGATCCGTGCCGCAGATACCGACCTTCTTGACCTTGATGCGGACCTCGCGGGGTCCCGGCTCTGGGATCGGACGATCGTTGACCAGCTGGAGTTCGGGACCGGCGTGGTGCTTGATCAATCCTCGCATCGTGGACTGGGTCGCGGCAGAATCGTCTTGGGTCGATGCGGAAGTCATGGTCATGGATGGATCTCAGGGATTCGGATGATCGATCAGAGCCGACAATTGTCTTCTGAATATGAACAGTGAGGCATTCTTGACGCGGCTCGTGCGTTTGACCCTTTGTCAGCGGCAATCCACACCGAAACGCGACAATTCAAGCTCTCTACCGCACATATCGTATACAGTTGGGCCCGCGAAGCCGCCGATGTTGAACCAACGAGCGATACACGCGGTATCAATCGTTATCAGGACCCAAATCAGGTCCATCCGAATCAGAATCACAATGACCAGAGCACCGCTCAACAGCTCGTTTTTGTATATCGCCAACAAGCAATCCGGCGGCAAGGCGATCGGTGTCAAATCAGCACGCTCAAGCCGAGCACTCGCGAGCACGCTCCGCAAGGATCGTCAAGTCCTCGTCAAAACCTGGAAACTCCCGGATTGGGCATCCAACGAGCAGGACATGACGCTCAAGGATCATGCGGAGTTTGATGCACAGCTCTCGCAACTGCTCGAAAGAGGTGTGCCTCTAACTGAAGCGCTCGAGGTCGCATCGAGCGTCGTCAAATCAAACAACGAGGATCGCATCCTTCAGCTCCGATCGCTCGTCGCGCAAGGCACGAGCTTCAGCGATGCGTGCGCGCAGGTGGGGAGCTTCGACCAAGTGACTTGTGCCGTGTACAAAGCCGCGGAGAAGACCGGAGACCTTGCCGGCGCGTGCAAGCAGCTCTCGATCGGCGCTCGTCGTCGTCTGGAAGTGTCCGGCAAAGCCGCGACGCTCATGATCTATCCATCCATCGTGCTCTCGATCGCGCTCATCGCGGCGATGGTCATGATGACCATCGTGATCCCGACGATCGGCGAATCCATGGTCAGCTCAGGTATCGAGGTCCCGACCTTCACCAAGATCCTCGTATCGATCGGCTCCATGCTTCGCGCCAATATCCTGTTCATTCTCGGCGGGCTGGTTTTGCTGTTGATCATCGCATTCCTTTGGAGATCCGTCGTTGCGAAGCTCGCGATCCGTCTGACTCGCAATATGCCGTTCGTGCGTGATGTGGTGATGGAGCAGGAACTAACGAGGTTCTTCTCTGTGATGGGATCGATGACACGATCAGGGATTGTGCTCAGCGATGCGATTTCTGTGTCCTCTGGTGTGATCAGCCACCCCAAGCTCAACAAGGACCTCCAGCGTCTCCAGCAGCGCCTCATCGAGGGTGGGTTGTTCCGCTCGCTGATCGAGAAGGTCGAGGCGCTCCCGCTCTCGACGCGGAAGCTCCTCGTCGCGGCGGATCAAGCGGGGGACCTGGATTCCGCGTTTGACGCACTGGCGCGGGACCATTCACAGAATGTTGACAAGAAGACCGATCGACTCATGGCGGTGCTTGAGCCGCTGCTGATTGTGCTGTTGTTTGTCATCGTGGGGATTCTGATTCTTGCGATCATGCTCCCGATGATGAAAATGACCGGATCGGCCTTATAATAATGAACAGGATGGGTCTGAGGGCCGAATCCTGTGGAGTAGACACGACTGATCGCAACATACGCTGGATTTACGCGTTGAGCACATACACCAAGGACAGCTTCTTGTCCTGATCGACCAACGGAGCCGAAGATGATTTCTCAGACACGACCTTTCCAGCACGCACGCCCCGGCTTCTCGCTCATCGAGCTCACCGCGGTGCTCGTGATCCTTGGAATTCTGATGGCCGGTGCTGCAGTCGCGATTCCAGCTCAGATCGAACGAGCACGCATCAAGACCACCAAGACGAGCATGCGAACTGTTCAAACGCAGATTGAATCCTACCGAGCAGAAAACGCTGGCGATGCCCCTGCATCGCTCGCAGCACTTATCCCATCATTCATGAAAGAAGGCTCTGAGCTCGACGCATTTAAGGAGCCATTCTACTACCTCCCGACGCCTGGTTCGACACGAGCGTATGAACTCCGCTCCGGAGGTCCCGACAAAGAAATGGGTACAGAGGATGACATCAACCTCTGGACCATGGATGTCACCACCGGCGATTGATCTCGTCCGCGCTCGATAACACAATGACCCTCACACGCACCACCTCGTTCAGACACCACGCATCGGCGACGCGCCGCGGCGCGACGCTGATCGAAGCGGTACTTGCGACTGTGCTGCTCGGGATGGTCGCCGCGACGCTCGCGAGCGCCGTGTCGTTTATGAACTCCTCGCAGCGTCGTTTGCAACAGCGCCTCGGAGCCGCGGAGCTCGCGAATCGTTTGATGCTCCAGTACATCGACGATCAGGACGCGATGCCGAGCTCGAATCTCCCGATCGAGTACGACATGGACCTGTACCGATGGACGCTCGATGTGTCTCCTGTTGAGTTCGAGATGGCCGAGCCCCCTGCCGAGAGCGAGGCGGACACCATCGGGTCGGGGATCAACTTCGATCGCATCCGATTGGTCTCCATCAAGGTCTGGCTCGGAGAAGACTCCGGCGGCAATCGCGGATTCTCCACTGAACTCCCCAACGCGCAGCTGACGCGGTTGATCGATCCCCTCGCGTTCTCCAATCCGGATTCGCTCCAGACGATGATCGACTCTCCCGGCGGGATGGAACGCTTGTTTGAACGACTCATGCAACTCGACGGCGGGGATCTGGGGAACACCGCGCCATGATGAAGCTCCCAACAAACCGAAACACTCGAGGCTTCACGCTCGTCGAGCTCACGCTCGCGATTGTCGTGGGTGGATTGGTGCTCCTCGGGATCTCAGGGGTGTTCGCCGCGACGCGCAACATGGAGCGGATTTTCGGAACACAGTACAACGCCGCGACGCAGATGCACATCACTCAGATGACGATGCGCCGCGCGTTGCTCACGCTCCAGATCTTGCAGGATCAGGGGAACCAAGCATCGCAGTCTGATGGGGTCAACACTGAGGATGTGCAAGCGTACGAGGATCGTTCACGGATCATCCTCGAACCCGACCCGATCTACTCTGAAATGCTCGGAGCTTGGCAGCCTCAGCGTTTCGAGGTTGTGGTTTCCGCAGCTCCGATCGCGATGGATATGGGAACACACGCTGCTCAGTGGGCACGACTCACTGATCGCGATGAGAACTCGCTCGATTTCTCCACGGCCGATGCTTCAGGTGGTGTCATCCGCTCAGTGTTTGAACTGCGTCCAGACGGCGCGCGCGAACAAATCATGCGCCGTGTCGGACTCTTGGACCCAGATCCCAAAGCCGACGAGAAGATGCTCCTTGCAAGCGCTGAACCGACTGGATGGACACTCTGGTGGAGACCGATCCTCTGGACAGAAGCGAACTACCTCCGCTACGGCGGGACTCCGCTTCACGATGCAGCGGGAACTCAAGACGAGATCCGTTTCCGGCTCGCCGGCGCGATCCCGCTCGTCAAGGACATCAATGTCTGCTCCTGGACGATTTTCAAGAGCGACGAGAAAGTGACAGAGTACGAAGCACTCGAGATGAGCGAACTCCCGGCATACGCGGAGTTCGACATCCTCCTTAACTCCGGCGCCTACGCGTCATGGATGTTCGAGATCGACTGGGTGCTCGGTGATGATCCGCTGGATCTGGGAGAAGAAGACTCCGACGGCTCCAACTCCGGCAGCGGAGGTGATGGCGAGGACGGCACAGGCGGCGGAAACGGCGGTGGTGCCGGAGGCGGACCAGGCGGTCCGGGTGATGGTCCGGGCGGCCAAGGCGAACCTCCTGATGACAGCGGAGGTGGAGGCATCGACCTTCCAGGCAACAACAACTCCAACAGTCTCGGTGGAGGTGACACCTGATGCGCCCAACCGAGCATTCCTACTCGAAGCGCGGCTTTGTGATGCCAATGGTGATCCTGCTGATGGTTGTCGTCGGACTCAGCCTGTCGCTGTCGCTCCGAAGAATGTCCACGCAGCAGTTGGTTGTGAATCGTCAGATCAACGCGTACTTTGAGCATCACTCGGGACGAGGACTCCAAGAAGCGATCGGTGCCTGGTTACGACAGCAGAACGGACGCGAACTCGACGAGGTCCTCGAAGAAGGCACAGGCAAAGCGATGGACATCACTTTGTCCGATAGCTCCATAGTCTCGATCTACCTCTTTGATGCACAAGGATCGATGCTCTCGGATCTTTCAAGCGTTCCTGATCCGCAAGTGAACGAGGTCGGATTGTCGCTCAGAACTCTGTCTGAGCGTGTTGGTCCCAGAGAATACGAACGGCTGACGCGCCCATTCGGTCCCGCGGCGATCAGTATCCATACCGCACCACCGGTGGTGATCGAATCGATCGGATCCGCGGTTGCCGGGAATGCGGGTCTCCGTCTGGCAGACGACCTGCTTCTACGCCGCGAAGCCGGGGAAGAGCTCACACGACAGGTGCTTGTCGAATCCGCGACACGAGCGGGCGTGACCTCTGAGCAACGAACGGCGGTTTTGCGTCGATACGCGACGGATGTCCAGCTCTGGGGGGTGGTCGTGGAGGTGCGAGGCGGCCGCGGGACGAGCCTGGGACGACTCCTCGCTCGCTACGGCGGAGTGACACTGATCCGATCCAGCTCAAGCCGACGCTCGACGGGCAATGCGATGGAAATTGGTGCGTTCTATACCTGGAAAGACCTCGGTATTGACAGTCAGCGGATCGATCCTGCCGATCTGTACTAATTCAAGGCTACCCTGTGGGTGGACTCTGACTGAAAATATCCCGATAAGCCGATAGAGAGCATGTTATGAGCAGTGTGATTTCACGAACAAAGGCCCAACGACTGACGATGATGTACCAAGTCATCGCACTTGTCTGCATGCTCGGCGCCATCGCGATCGGTGTATTCGGACTCCCTGAATCTGAGCCGATAGCCACGATGGACCAAGTCGCACAGAACACCCCTTCGACCTTCCCGAACACGCAACCTTCGGATGTTGGTTCGGACGCTCGAGAAACTGCGCCGCAGGTTCGGATCAATCCCGGCTCGATCGCTGCGCGTTTCGGGATGCTGGATAATGCTCCAGCGATCACGCTTGAGGTCGTGGACAACACACCTGCAGAGACTGAAACGGAAACTGAAGAGACCACTGAATCAGGATCGCTCGCTAAGCGTGTGCGATACACAGGATACATCAACGACAATAACAATCCACTCGCTTTCATCCGCATCGATGGCACGCAACGCATCGTTGCCGAGGGTGGAACCGCTCGTGCGGGAACTGCTGTACTCGACGACTTGCAGGTCAAGAGAGTTCGTCCGAAGTTCATCATCGTGAGCGATGGACAGATCGATGATCGCATCGAACTTGCGGATCAGAGCGGAGCATCGATATCAATGTCATCAGGGGATCCAGTCGTCGTCGCGGATGTTCCACTGCGCGAGCAGGATGTCGTGTTGACAGAAGAAGAACTTGAGGAGCTCTCGAAGATGCCTGCTCGACAACGAGCGATGCAGGAACGGATCCTCCGCCGGAAAAAAATGGGAAGAGATGTGCCGAGTTTCGAGCGTGAACCACTCGCATCGTTCCGCGCCAGTGCCGGGAATGATCGGAATAACGAGGCTGGATCAGGACAATCCTCCAACGAATAGATCTTCATCCTTGTAAGTTCCCCATTGCATAGAGAAATGAAAGAGCATCGTGAGTGATCGAATCTGTTATCTAGAACGAACCGATCGAGGTCTTGCACTCGCTGGGGTGCGGATGGTCGGCGCCCACGCGGATGATCACTGGGATGCAAGCGCCGGCGGGACTTCTGATGCGGTGCTTGAAACGATTGATGACGCCGCCGTTTGGATCCGACAGCGGCTCAAGTCCGGCGGCGGCAGCCCCAGAGTACTCCCAGTTCTTTGTCTCGATACCGACGGCGCGGTCTGCACATGGACCAAACCAGAAGAGAGCAGCGCGGAGATGATCTCTGCAGCAATTGATCAGATGGAGATTGGGAGCGACGACGAGCTTGAAGGTGGATACCAATCATCGATCGGCGAGCGTTTTCCGAATCTACCACTTGAGGTCAACTACGAATCGCTCAGCGATGAGAAGACTTCTGATGGATCACGCAAAGCCGTGGTCGCGACTCCTGATGTTCCCGCTCGTTTGCTGATCGACCAGCTTGATTCGATGGGAACGCGAATTGGTCGCGTCGAGAATATCTGGTCGCTCATCGCTCGATGCTGGGATCCTGGATCGCCGCACAGATCGACTGTTCGAGATTCTCAGCGTGTGATATCTGAGGAAACACCGGTCGCGGCGAGTGTCGTAGTCGATCCGCATCGAGCGCGCTTGCTCTGGACCTGGTCGAAGGACGGCGAGCTGCTCGCGGCGGGATCCATGCGGATCGGTCACAACGCCGATGGACTGACCCTCCAACAGTCCGATCTCTCAAGACTCTGTGCCGACTGGATCGGTTGGGCATCACAGATCGGCGTCGCGCCGCTTCGTGTGGTCGTTGTCCTTCCTGACGAACAAGACGGATTGGATCGATCAGAGATCTCCGGCGCGTTCTCGAAGCATTGGCCCGGCGCGACGATGGATCTGGTACACGAAGCGGACCCCATCCTCACGACTTTGCGTACTTCATTGGATCTTGATGACCACAGCGAGAGCAGCGTTGGGACTGTGCTCACCAATCGTCCTGGACGCTCGCACCGCTCGATGTACCGCTGGGCGGCTGCGGCTCTGCTCGTCGCGAGTGTCGCAATCGGATGGACCGGATGGACGATGTACAGCCGAGGATCAGAAACACAGGATCGCGCCAAATCGGTCCGCTCGACGATGGTTGAGCAGATTATGACACTGCAACCTCCAATCAATGATCTTCGTCTTCCGACTGCGGAACTGCAAGCACGACTGAACCTGCTCGTCGCAAAGACTGGACCAGTGCAGATCGCGCCGACCAAGCCTGTCCTCGAAGAACTGGAAACCATCTCCTTTGTCCTCGGCATGTCCGGCATCGAGATCGACAACCTCCAAATCTCCCAAACACTCGTCAAGGTTAAGATCCGCACACAGAACCTGTCGCTCGCGGAACAGATCAATGAAGCGCTCCGCTCAATCGATGGCTCGCACATCCAGTGGCGCGCTACTCCTGATCTCAACAGACGAGGTGAGCAGATCGAAGCAACTTTCACAGGTGTCTGGAACACAGGGAGTTCATCATGAGCACGCTCACGAGTGAGTCCCGACTCAGCGCTGATGATCGCTTCGAGCTAGCTTCACGAGCCGAGATGAATGAGCGCCAGACGCGTCCGACGCATTATGTTGTGTTTGGACTGATGATCTTCTTCGCGTCGCTGATCTTCCTTATGTACTCATGGAACCACAACAGCTCCTCTGAAAAAAGACTTCGCAATAGCCAGGTTGCGGCGATCAATGTTGATCGGATGATCACACAGATCAACGAGCTTGAGCAGGCGCAAGCCGAGAGTCCGATCGATGAACGGCTCGCACCGATCCCCGATATTCTCACACGATTCTCTCGCATCGGAGATCAGCTGGGTCTCACGATCGATCTCCCACGCAACACGCCTCCGAGAACAGAAGGCGGCGCTCGACTGCATAGTTACCAATACAGCGTGCGTGATTCATCACTGGAGAAGATCCTCCAGTGGATCCAGCGCTCGCAAGACCAGATCCCTGGACTCGAAGTCCGCGAGATCACCATCAATCTCAACGCGAAGGTCTGGCTTGTCAAAGTCACCCTGACGCGATATGAACGCATCGAATAGGATTTCAATGATGACCCCTACCCCACGACAGCCACACTTCGGAAAGCTCCGTTCCGCACTCCTGATCGCGACCACTGCAACGCTTATCAGTGGTTGCGGCTCAACACAGCGTACCTGGAGCGACACCTCCAAACCTGCAGGTGATCCAGTCGAAGCGTACAAGCAACGCTCACGCGCCGAAGCGATGGAGCTCTTCCGTCAAGCATCCGAGCTCCACGAAGCGGGTAAGTTCGACCAAGCGCTCAAAAAGTACCACGAGTCCATCGAGAAGGACAACACCATCTTCGCGGCGTGGAACAACATGGGCCAACTGCTCATGGCACAGAAAAACTACGCAGACGCTGTCGCGGCGTACAAGATCGCTTCAGACCTCCAGCTCAACGATCCGCGTCCCGACTACAACATCGGACTCGCGTACCAGAAGATCGGATGGGGAGACGAGTCCTACACCCACTTCCAGCGTTCGCTTGATCGCGACCCCAACTACCTTCCATCACTCCGCGGCATCGTCCGCACGGCAGAGATGATCGGGATCGGAGATCAGAGTGTGCTCAACCACATCCGCAACGGACAGCTCCGCGAAAGCGACGCACAATGGCGCGAGTACTTCGATCGTCAGCGCTTCCGCGTCGAGAAGGTCATCGACGAGAGCACCTGATTCTCTGATCGGATTGTGTTTTTACAACAGTTCAGCCGCGAGTGATGCGAGTTCGGAGCGCTCGGACTTCGCGAGTGTCACATGTCCGACCATTCCAAGGCCGCGCATCTTCTCGACGGTGTAGCTGAGTCCGTTCGATGACTGATCGAGGTACGGATGGTCGATCTGTCCGATGTCACCAGTCAAGATCAGCTTGGTCCCTTCACCGATACGCGAGATGATCGTCTTCACTTCGTGTGGTGTCAGGTTCTGCGCCTCGTCCACGATCATGAACTGATGTGGGATCGAACGGCCACGGATATAAGTCAACGGCTCAAGCACCAATCGTCCATCGGCAACGAGCTTCTCGATCCGCTGCTCAGTAGTCTTGGACTCTGGTGCTTGATGGGGTGAGCCTCGCGTCGAGAGCAGGTAGGTCAGGTTATCGAAGATCGGCTGCATCCACGCGCCGAGCTTCTCGTCCTTATCGCCCGGCAGGTATCCGATGTCGCGGCCCATCGGCATGATCGGTCGCGCGACGAGGAGCTTGTCGAAGCGCTCTTCTTGGAAGACCTTGGTCATCCCCGCTGCGATCGCGAGGAGGGTTTTCCCTGTTCCTGCGCTTCCCAGCAGCGTGACGAGTTTGATCTCATCATCGAGGAGCATGTCCAGCGCCATCGTCTGTTGGACATTGCGCGCCATGATCCCGAAGGTTGGTTTCTTCTGATTCGCAACAGGGATCAAGTGCTCGGTATCCGTCAATCGACGCGCGAGACCTGTGTGGTGCTCGTCGAGTGCATCGGTCAGCATCACATACTGATTCGGCGTGATCTCACGAGTGTACGACTCACCTTCATCGTCATCGACTTTCAAATACTCTGCGATGCGATCCATTGAGAGCATCCGATCGGCATAGAGATCGTCGATGACATCCCGACTGGTTTTGAGTTCCATGTATCCTGTGTACAAGCGATCAGCATCGACACGCTGGTTCCGGAAGTCTTCTGAGCGGAGTCCAAGGGAGTCCGCTTTGATTCGTGCCGCGAGATCCTTGGAGACAAAGACTACCGGATTCCCGGCTCGCTTGAGCGCCCACGCCGTCGCGATGATTCGATTGTCTGCTTTGTCCGCAGACAGGATCGGAGGCCGAGAATGGTCCTCGACATCAATGCTCAAGCGACCAGTCGCTGTGCCTGAGCGAACCCCGAGCTTGCCAAGCTCTACACCTTCGATAAGCTTTCCGAACCCACGCAAACGATCCATGTGTCGGATGGCGCTGCGTGCATTGCGTCCGACATCGTCTTCCCTCCGCTTCATCGCGTCGAGTTCTTCGATCACTGGGTACGGGATCACAATGTGGTTGTCCTGAAACACAAACAACGCATCGGGGTTGTGCAGAAGGACATTGGTATCGAGAACATAGTACCTGATAGACGATTGATTGCTTTTTTGATCGCTCATGAATTGTCACCGGCGTCAACGCGTGAAAGTGGATGCTGGCGCCGGGATGATCTCCTAACCGAAACACTCGGTCTCCATTGAGAGCATATCGGATCCGAAGTCCCGCTGCCGTGTTTCTTCGTTAGAATCCGTTGTAGATCACCATCGTGACAAACACAGCCGACGCTGCTCCAGCGAGCATTAGCTTGATCACCATCGAGATGAGTCTCCCGACCGCGGCTCCTGATCCTGAACGGAACGAATCACGCATCGATCGCTGAGCGATTGATTTCTCCGCCAGGAATGCGCCGATCCCAGCACCCGCGACACCACCAACAACGGAGCCGAAGATCGGGATCGGGATGATGAATGTCCCAAGAATCGCGCCAACGAGTGTACCGATGACCGATCCGATCGCGCCGCTGCGCGATCCTCCCATCCGCTTGACCCCCAATGCAGACGCAATGAAATCCACAAGCTCAGAGAGCGCCGCAATCCCGAAGAGGGCGCCGACTGTCCACCACCCAACATACTCCGGCACCCACAGCGCGAGCAAGGCGCTGCACGCGGCCATAGTCCAGATTCCTGGGAGCGTGATCGCAGTCATCGCCATACAGACGAGCACGATCAGCAGCACGATAGAAAGTACGATCCAGATCATTCACCGGATTCTTGGGAAAGCGATTCGCTCGCTTGCGGCGATGCAGCTTCCATTGCGAGAACCCAGTCCTCGACCAATGCGTGCTGATAAGTATCCACTTTCAGCTCTTTCCCGGCGTGTGTGGGATGTGTGTCGTTGAGCTTGAGGAACACGATGAACTTGTCCCATTTGCGTTTGTCCACTTCTTCGAGCTGATTCGGATTCACCGATACCGGACCCGGAATCGTGATCGTCATTGAATCAGCATCCCACGAAAACTTCTGACCGATCACCCTGAACATGTGAAGCAACATCCAAGCGCCGACTCCCCAACAGACGACCATGATCCCCCACTGTGACGGGATGTCGTAGCCCTTGAGGGGTTTGGGATTGGATGTTGAAGATGTCCATCGTGCCTTGCTCGACGCGAGCTCCGCTTCTGGATCATCGATAACAGTATTCTCAGGCGTGAGCTTACCAATCGTGTTCAGTGCTTTAAGCCAGTCGTATCGCGTGTTGCGCATAGTGGCGCGGAGGTGGCTCGGGGAGGATTGGTTCGCAGCATCGCGGAGATCACTCTCACGCTTCTGAGGATCGTCCAATCGCTCATATTCCTCCACTGGATTGTCAACGCTCGCTTCGCGGAAGATCCCGAACTGCTCACTCCCCGCGGTTTTCGCGGCTTCGAGGTATTGCCACTTCGCCCAATCCGCGTAACGCTGTCCACGCTCTGGATATTTGATGATCGCGTCGTAGAGACCCAGACCACCAAATCCGATCACGAAGAAGGCGATGATGCCGAGCTTGATCGTCCACTTTGGGTTGAGCGGCGCTTTCGCGCAATCCTGTTTGACATGATCCGGCGTCGGAGTCTCGCTTGCTTCATTCTCTTCCGGCGTATTCGATGTCTCAGGCGTATCGGTCATGGCGTCCCCAAGGGTTATCGCGTTGAAATGAGTTCAATATCTGAATGGTAAGGGATCAATCGGATAATTCCCGCTATCGGCTCCATTTGGAGTGCTCGGAATCAGCGAGGAATCCCGCTTTTTGAGGCGAAAATCCACCAATCGAATCAGGAATCAGCACTGTCCACTCGATCGAAGCGGTTCATCGCTGCGGCCCACCACATCGCGGTCCGTTTTTCGTGCTCTGGGAGTTTCAAGCATCCCCCTCGTCCGCCGTGACTGAATCCCCCTTCATCGACACGACGAGCCGGGATTCGAGGATACGGCAGCGCTCTCCGGAGCGCACGGGTCAGGAAGTTCGAATGCACAGCTCGGAACCGAGCGCCGGCGTCAAGCTGCTTCTGGGATGGTTTTCCAGACCAGATCATGCATCCATCATATCGGATAGATCCGCACGAACCTATCCAATTCTCAGCTCCGCTCGCGGGACTTGGCGCTTCACAGATGGGATTTGTGCGATTGACCCCCTACGATCCTCGTCCAGACCCGCTCTGGTTGACGCCCGGGCCCGATGCACGGGTGGCCTGTGAACCTGGTCAGGGCTTGACCGCAGCAGCCATAAGCAGCCGTCGCCCGGTGCCGTTGGTGTCCTGGGCGTCAACCAGGGTGGGTTATTTCTTCGATGCCAACTCCGATTTCCATGCCCCTATGATCGTTCATGGCATATACCGCACTCGCTCGAAAGCACCGCTCCCGCACCTTTGACACTGTGATCGGACAGGAACCGATCGCTAAGACGCTCAAAGCCGCGATCGATTCGGATCGTGTCCACCACGCGTACCTGTTCATCGGCACGCGAGGGGTCGGGAAGACCTCCATGGCGCGGATCTTCGCGAACGAGCTCAACAATCCTGAGCAGAAGGATGACATCGCGGATGCGGTGTTTTCTGGACAGGATACAGATGTCATCGAGATCGACGCCGCGTCGCACAACAAGGTCGAGGAAGCACGCGAGCTGATCTCTAACTCCGCGTACCGACCGATGCGTGGACACTTCAAGATCTACATCATCGACGAGGTCCACATGCTCTCGACCGCGGCCTTCAACGCGCTGCTTAAAACCATGGAAGAGCCTCCGGAGCATGTGAAGTTCATCCTCTGCACCACCGAAGCACACAAAGTCCCGGCGACGATCCAGTCGCGCTGTCAGCGATTCGACTTCCGCAACATCCCAGTCACTCGGATCGCTGAGCACCTCGAAGCTGTGCTCAAGCAGGAGAAGTTCAAAGCGGACAACGAGCTCGTCTACACGCTCGCACGGCTCGGCAACGGCTCGATGCGCGACGCACTCTCGCTGCTCGATCGACTCATGGCATCGGGAGAGAAAACGCTCACAATCAACCTCCTCGAAGAACTCCTCGGACTCCCACAACGCGAAGTCATGGGAGAGCTGATCGACGCGATCGCACAAGGAGATCCCGCGACCGTGCTCCGCGCGACGGGACAGCTGCTCTCCACTGGGATCGCGCCGGAACAGATGCTCACGGCCCTGCTCGAACGCTTCCGCGACCTCATGGTCCTGAGCTCCTGCGGCGTAGACACCGACCTCGTCGAGCTCTCCGACGAAGCGAAGCAATCCGAGTTTGATCGCTCGCGGCAGTTCGATGCCGCGGGGATTGTGCACATGATCGCGCTGTGTGAATCGGTCCAGCGAGCACTCAAGTCGTCTCCCGCTCCCAGGGCGCTCGTTGATGCGTGCATGGTGCGCCTCGCGATGACGGAGAAGATCGCGGATCTGACGGCACTTGTGCAATCAGGTGGTGCCGTAAAAAAAATCTGAGGGCGGCGTCGGCGCCCGCAGCATCTGTTGCACCCAGCCGACCGTCGCCCGCGACTCCAACACGAGCGCCATCGCCGAGCAAACCGGTCCGGCATGAGTCTAAGGACACAGTGCGCACCGCTGGTCGGCGCGTGGACTTTGCCAAACCCACTCCGTCGAGCGCGCCGGAGCACTCCGCGCCAGCAGCTCCAAAGCAAGAACAAGCACCATCACCCCAGCCGATCGCGCCGCCATCGAATCTCCCTTCCGCTGAAGAAGCGGCGGGTGATCCACTCGTCAAAGCGGTGCTCGAGGTCTTCGAAGGCACCGTGAAACAGGTCTACCCAAGGAAGTAGTTCATGCTCGACAAACTCAAAGCGATGCAGGCCCTCGGGTCCCTGATGAAGAACAAAGAACAACTCGCTGAAGCGGGCGAGCGCGTCAAAGCGAAAATGGACGCGCTCCGCGTCGAGGGGCAAGCCGGGGGCGGCGCGTGTAGAGCGATCGTCAACGGCAAGATGAAACTCATCGACCTCACGCTCGATCCCGCGCTGCTCGCAGGGATGGCGGTCGATGAGAAAACCAAAGAACTCGCGACAGCGCTCATCAAGGACGCGATCAACGACGCAACCGAAAACGCACAGCGTCAGGTCCAGCAGATCATCGCGAAGGAAGCGGACGATCTCGGGCTGGGAGATATGGCGCCGCAGCTCAGCGGACTGCTCAGTTAACGATGGTCCGGATCGAACAACTCAGCACAGTACCCAAGGTTCAGATCGACTACGAGCACACACCAGTCCCTGAACACCTGCGCGAGCAAGTTGAGCACGCGTGGGAGACGCTGACCCAATCCAACCCCAACTACTTCAACGGCGAGATGCTCGCATTCATGAGCTTCGATCCCAGCGAAGGACTGATCCACGCACGCGCTGAGCAGTACAAGCACCACGCTATCCGCGAACAGATCCACCTCGGCGTACGCATGCTCGCAGTGACTGGACTGATCGTCGCTCCAGATCTGCAAGGCACCCCCCACTACCTGCTCGGGAAACGATCAAACAAAACCCATCGCTACGGAGATCTCTGGGAGTTTGGACCCTGCGGCGGGATCGATGTCCCAGAGGAAAATCTTGACACGCTCACATTCGACATGATCCGCGAAGAGCTGTGCCGAGAATCGCTCGAAGAGGTTGGGATGTCGCTGGAATCCGCGCCGATGACGGCGCTGGCGCTGGTGCATGACGATCATGTCGGATCAACCGATATCGTCCTGCGTGTTGAGCTGAGCACGCTTCCGGAGCTCTCCACAGAATGGGAGTATGAAGATTTACGATGGATCACGAAGGAAGCACTCCATGAGTGGATTGATCGTGAACAGAACGCGTTCATCCCAACAGCGATCGAGATCGCGCGATTGTTGTGAGCACCGATCCATGCGCATGGACTAAGATGCTCCGATGAGCTCTGATTCCCCCACTCCAATCGCGGATATGACCCTCTCAGGGTACCTGCAGGCGCTCAACTCCAAAGCACCCACTCCTGGCGGGGGCGCGGTGGCCGCGACGACCGGCGCAACGGCAGCCGCAATCGCGGGGATGGTCATCCACTACACGCTCGGCAAGAAGAAATACGAGCACTGCGAATCGGAGAACCAAGCTCATCTTGAGCTGCTGACATCAATGCAGACGAGGTTCCTGCAACTCGCTGACGATGACGCGGCTGGGTACGGCGCACTCAACGCGCTCTGGTCACTCCCAGAATCGGATCCAAAGAGGATTGCTGAGTGGGACAGTGCTGTGCAGGGCGCGATCGCTCCTCCCGTCGCGATGCTTGAGCTGTGTGCTCAGATGATGGGATCGCTCCATGAACTGACAGAGACAACAAATCGAATGCTCAAGTCGGATCTCGCGGTCGCTGCGATCACATGCAAAGCCGCGGCTCATAACGCAGCGTGCAATATCCGGATCAACATCCCGCTACTCCCAGAGCAAGATTGTAACCAGACTGAGTCAACGATGAATGATTACCTCGCACTGGTTGATTCACTCCATGACAAGGTTCTGGTGTTGGTCCGATGAGCACAACACAACCAAATCCATACTGTGTGCCTTGCGAATGTGTGGATCTACACCGCAACGAGAACATCCCGCAGCTGAGTGTGATGCTCAGCGAAGCGAGCATGATGACTGATCCCGCGGCGATGATGAGTCACTTCGGTCCGTGGATCGGGAAACGCACTCCTCGCGATGCGATCGTGTCTGTTTCTCGGCGCGGACTCAAGGACGGGCAGTACAAGTTCACGCGTGTGATTGGTCCGAATCCGACTGATCCACAGGAGGATCGTGTTCCCCAAGATCCATGGGCGATCTGGGAGCAACTCCCGATCCTCGAAGGAGGCTTGGTCTGGGAACTGATCCAGACTCCTGAACCCAAACTCCTCAACCACGCGGATTTCACTCAGGACACCAATCTGTCAAACGCGCTCGGAGATCGAGCGTCCGAACTCCGATCAGTCGCGGTCATCCCAACTTACGAGAACGGCGAGACCATCAACTGGGCATTCGTCTTCCACAGAGACCCCCAGTGGAATGATCTCGAATCATTCGAAGCGGGTTTCCTTGATCTGAACATGATCGGCTCTGCTACACGCAACCTCGTCACGCGCCGCAAGGTCGAGGAACTCAATCGAGAACTCGAAAAGCAGTTCGAGCAGATGGGTCAGATCCAGCGGGCGCTCACGCCCGCGTCGAATCCTTCGCTGGAGGGATACGAGCTCGCGTCGAGTTACAAACCGAGCCAGCACGCAGGGGGGGACTTCTTTGACTACTTCCAGTTCCCCGACGGGCGCTTGGGGGTCATCATCGCGGATGTCGCGGGACACGGCGCCGCCGCCGCGACGGTCATGGCGATGATCTCCGCGGCGATCCGTGGATTCGCGTTCCATCACGAGAACCAGGCATCCGCGGCGGATCCGACCCAGGTCGCGCTGTATGTGAACAAAATCCTGTACACCTCATCGCTGCCGAGCATGTTCGCGACCGCGTTCTTGTGTGTGCTTGATCCATCGTCGGGAACCGTTGACTGGATCCGCTGCGGACACAACCCCCCTCGCATCCGTGGGGTCGACGGCACGATCCGCACGCTCGACAATCCAGGGACACTCCCGCTCGGTATCACGATGGATCTGCCTCCGGTCTCACTCTCAAGCACACTCGCTCCAGGTGAAACGCTCGTTTTGTATACCGATGGAATCACCGAAGCGGCGCGTCCTGCGGATACCGAGTCAGGATTCGAGATGTTTGGTGAAGAACGCATGGATGCCGCGCTCACAAGTTGCAGCGGCCAACCCCAGTGCGTAATCGACACCCTCACCACCGCCGTCCGAGAGTTCACTGGATCCGATGTCGGCAAGGACGACCAAACCATCGTCGTTGTGCGCCACAACCATCCGGACGATGCGTGATGAGCAAAGTAAAGAATTCCAATGAGTGGTTCGATGAGCTCGATCCGACCGGACTGACAGAGACCGGCGAGAAGGGACTGCGATTCGAATGCACACAATGCGGAAACTGCTGCACAGGACCGACTGGATTCGTGTTATTCACTGACAAAGAAGCGAAAGCGATGGCGAAAGATGTCGGTATCCCGCTTGACGAGTTCATGACGCAGTACACTCGCGACACGATCGTCGGACGCTCGCTCAAGGAAACCAAAACCAGCTTTGGATACGACTGCGTCTTCCTCGATCGCGACGAGCGAGGCAAGGCGCTGTGCACGATCTACAAGACTCGTCCGGAGCAGTGCCGGACGTGGCCGTTCTGGAAATCGAACCTTGAGTCACTCGACGAGTGGGAATACGCCGCCGAGGGATGTCCCGGCATGAATACAGGAACGCTGTACTCAACCAAGCACATCCGCATCACGCGCGATCGCGTTGAAATCTGATTGGATCTCGATCAATCCTCAGGAACATTGTCCGAGGTGACGATCTCGCGGAACTTGGCGCGGAGCTTCTTGGTGATCGGTCCCTCTCCATCGGAGATGGTGTGGGTCTTGGTCACTTCGAGGTCCTTGTGTTCGAGGATCTCTCGCACCGCGATCATTTCTGCCGCCGAGCCCGTCAGGAAGATCTCATCGGCGCCGAGCAAATCTTCAAGCTCGAAGTACTTCTCTTCGATCTCTACACCGCACTCAGGACAGAGCGTGTCCTTCACGAATCGGCGCGTGATCCCTTCGAGGATCCCGACATCGCTTGGAGGCGTGAACATCTTGCCATCCTTGATGTAGAAGATGTTATCTCCCGATCCTTCTGCGACCTTACCCTCAGTGCTGAGCATGATCACTTCGAGGAGTTGATCCGATGGCTCAGTGATCCCGAGTTTTTGGGAGAGGTGGATCGCTTCGCACTTGGCCATGATGTTGTTGAGGTAGTTGAGCGATTTGATCCGTGGATCAAGACACGCGATCGGGGTCTTCGGACGATTCGCGACCACAACACGCATCCCCTTCTCGTACATCTCAGGAGTGAAGAGCGAGATTTTGTCAGCGATGCAGATGACACCAGGAACCGGGCACTGGTACGGATTGAGTCCAAGGTTTCCAGCGCCACGAGTGACTAGGAAGCGGATGTAGCCGTTGGTGATGCCGTTCGCTTCGATGCACTGACGCTGGATGTCGATCATTTCCTGACGCGAGTAGTGGCTCTCGATATCAATGAAGATCTGGTTGCAGCACTTGATCAGACGATCCATGTGCTGCTCACACTTGAAGATCTTGCCGTTGTACACACGGATGCCTTCAAAGATCCCATCGCCGTAGAGCAAGCCGTGGTCGAAGACAGAGACGGACGCGTCGTTTTTGGCTCGCATCTCGCCGTTGACCCAGATGTATGGACGGCCGGTCGGATCAAGCTGATTGGTGTTGCTTGTGCTCTGGACTGCAGGCTCGCTGGTCATCTGTGTCATGTTGTCCTCCATGGCTGTACTTCCTTGCTGCCTGAATCCTCTCAGGCGTGTGTCTATTCTAGCTTGACACGCTCTTTGAGGATGCGATTTGGACGAGTTCGCGTCTCAAATACCCTCACAAAGACCGTGTATTGTGTCAATTTCTTTGGTTTTTTGTCCACCAACATCACTGAAATTGGTGCGATGTGTCCCGAACAAGCATCGATCACGCTCCGTTTGTACGCGATCATGCATATCAAGGTTCGTCCGATCAGGATCGGATATCCGCATCGAGCTTTGATCGTGCTGCTTGAGCGAGCTGATCCATCTGCGGATCGACCTCTTCGTGCGTCAGCGTTCGATCGTCATCGCGGAAGTGGAGCCGGAGCGTGACTGATTTCTTGCCGTCTCCGACCTGCTTGCCTCGATAGACGCTGACCATCTCGTATCCGACGCATTTCGCGAGTTCTTGCGATCGCGCGAGTGTCTCTATCGAGCTCCAAGGCGTGGTCTCGGCGACGATCAGCGACAGGTCGCGATCAATTCCTGGATACGTCGGGAGCAGCGATGCTCGCGAGATTGGGGGATATGGCTCGATCAGTTCATCGATCCAAAGCTCCGTTACGACATACTCGCCGTTGAGTCCTTCCGCTTTCTTCGCGAGATCGGAAAGCAGTCCGAACGATCCGAGCTCGATGGTCTTCCCGTCACGCTCAACGCTGATCGTTGCGTGCGCTGCTTCGCTGTATCCCTGATGCGCTGGTTTGGTTGGGGTGATGATCACTGGAACATCACCTCCGAAGGTCAGCGCGACCATCGACTCGATGCTCCCACGCATCACGCGCACCGCGTTCTGGATATCCTCATGCTTCGCCTTCTTCCCCTCGTAGGGAACATCAGCGAGCATCGCAAGCTGTCGGCGTTCGATCGTGTTGTGTGTGCCTGCTTTCTGAGCGAAGCAGGATGCGATCTCGAAGAGCCGTACTCCACCAGGCATCGAAGCACGCGCGTCTTGGTTCGCTTTGCGTGAATACATCAGTCCGAGAAGCACAGAAGGACGGAGTGTTGGTTCCGCTTTGCGTCGATCATCGTCCACGGCTACGGTTTCTTGTCCATCACGCAAGAACTGTTCACCCTTCTTCGGACTTGTGAAGCTGTAGGTGATCGTCTCGTAGTATCCCAGACCTGTGAGACACGCACCAATCGCACGCACGGCACGCTCGGACTGCTGCGGTTCGCGGATGCGCACATCAATCGTCTCCGAAGCGGGAACCACTGCGAGTGATCGAGCGCGAGCGACTTCTTCGATCAAGTCGATCTCACGCAGCAGATCATGACTCCGGTGCGGCGGAATGACGCACTTGAGCACATCCCCTTCGATTTCAGTCTTGATAGACAGTGCGTTGAGCAGTTCCGCGATCTCATTTGGAACCGTGTGCACTCCAAGCACGACATCGCATCGAGATGGACGCAGCTCGATCACTGAATCTTCAGGAAGCGGAGATCCCTGACTGAGCACACCCTCGGCGAGTTCTCCGCCGCTGACTTTGCAGATCAGTTCCACAGCTCGCTGAGCGGCGTAATCGATCGTTCGCGGATCGATCCCGCGCTCGAAGCGGAACGCCGCGTCGGTGCGGATGTTCAATCGTCGTCCAGTATTGCGGACTGTGACCTTGTCCCAGGTTGCCATCTCGAAGACCACAGTGGTCGTGCCCTCGTCGACCTGCGAATCAAACCCGCCGATGATCCCGGCGAGGGATTGTGGACCATTCGCGTCCGCGACGACGAGATCGCTCGTACGGAGTTTGTGCTTCCCGGCGTAGAGGGTGTTGACCTCTTCGCCTTCTTTCGCGTAACGCACCTGGAGTTCGTGTCCCGCGAGTTTGTCGTAGTCGAAGACATGGCAGGGATTGCCGAGTTCAAGAGTGATGAAGTTGGTGATGTCCACAACATTGTTGATCGAGCGCTGTCCCATGGACTCGAGCGCCTGGACGAGCCAATCCGGTGATGGAGCGATCTTGACGTTGCGGATCAATCGAGCGGTAAAGAGCGGGCAGACATCGGGGACGCTGTTGGTGAGCTTGAGATCACCCTCGACGGAATCTCCGAAGCTCATCGGCGCAAGCTCAGGCATCACGAGCGTGCGTCGATTGTCGGTGTATCGAGCCGCGGCGATCTCGCGCGCGATCCCGATGTGACCGAGACAATCCCCCCGCTTGGAGGTGACCTCGACATCGAGCACGACATCGCCTTCGCCACCTGCATATTCAGCGGGCTTGTGCTCCTCGATCGGCATACCCGCCTCGGTGAGGATGTGATCGGCTTCCTCCGGCGTGAGGTCCGAAGGGGAGAGGTATTGATTGAGCCAGCGCATTGAGATATCCATTGGACTGCAAGGATAGCGCGCCGCTCGTGCTTGCATAGACTCCAACATGCGACGAATCAGCACATTCTGCGTTCTTGGCGCACTCGGAATCTACCTAAGCGGGTGCCGATCCGGACCGATCGAGATCCCGGATCTTCGTCCCGGCGACTTTCGGCTCGGCGTCGTCGTCATGAACTCCGATGACAATGCTGAGGGGACCCATCGCGATGCTCGCTATCTGATCGATACCGCGTCGGTCCTGCGATCCTCGTTTGGATCTGGATCGAGTCTGGAGACCTATCCAGGATTCACGCGTCGACTCGATCACAATCAGATGGACGCGATCTGGCTGATGACCGCCAATCTGCTCGAATCACAAGCGGGACGCTCAGAAATGGGGTCTGAAATCATGAGAGCGGGACAGCCGCAGAGCATGATCGAGTCGGACTCTGGGATCATCATCGAGGTCCATCTCAACTCCACTGATCAGGTGTTCTCATTTGATCATCAGAATCAACAAGCCGCGGCGATCGTCGATGCACTCGCGCAGCTCTCATGGATCGACACGGTCCCCAAACGAGTCCCAGATACACAAAGCCCATAAGTTTCCATGACTGATTCCAAAGACATCATCCTCGGGATCGATCTCGGGACCACCAACTCGCTCATCGCGATCAACGACCACGAAGGTCCACGCGTAATCGGAGATGATCCGATGCTCCCATCAGTCGTGCGCTACAACGACGATGGTTCGATCACTGTCGGCAGAGACGCACGCGATCAATCCACACAGTTCCCGCTGACCACCATCCACTCCGCGAAGCGTCTTATGGGACGATCGCTCGAGGATGTCCAGAACGATCTCAAGTACCTCAACTACAGTGTCGTCCAAGGCGAGCACAACACCGCTCGCGTGCAACTCCCTGATGGTCGGCTGATCTCTCCGCAAGAGATCTCAGCGCGAATCTTGGGAGCACTCAAAGAGCGCGCCGAAGCATCGCTTGGACATCCAGTATCCAAAGCCGTGGTGACTGTCCCGGCGTACTTTGACGATGCTCAGCGCCAAGCGACGCGCGACGCGGGTCGACTTGCTGGACTCGAGGTCGTGCGGATCGTCAACGAACCCACCGCCGCGGCGCTCGCTTATGGCTTGGGGACCGGATCCGCACAACCCAAAACCATTGCCGTCTTTGATCTCGGCGGCGGAACCTTTGATATCTCCATCCTCAGACTCACTCCAAGCGACGATACCAATCCGACGGAATTCTTCCAGGTCCTCGCGACCGCAGGAGACACGCACCTCGGAGGTGATGATGTCGATCACATGCTCGTCGAGCTGTTCATGAACGAGATCCGCTCGCAGCTCGGGATCAGCATCGACACGGATGAATCCACCTTCGACGCTTCGACACGCACAGCTCTCACACAGTTCGCACGCTCGGTGAAGCATGCGCTCTCTGAGCAAGAAGCCGCGAGCGTGCGCATCGAGCTCGGGAACGATCGTGTGTACGAGCGGACGATCAATCGTGACGAGTTTGAGGAGCTCATCTCCAAATGGATCGACCGCGCCATGAGCGCGTGCGATCGCGCGATGCGTGATGCGAAGAAACAACCCGGCGGCGATGCGATCGACGCGCTGGTGATGGTTGGAGGTTCCACGCGCATCCCGCTCGTGCAAGAGCGCGCCGGCGCGTTCTTTGGGATCGAGCCGTATACAGCGCTCGATCCGGACAAGGTGGTCGCGATGGGCGCCGGAGTGCAAGCATCGATCCTGTCCGGATCTTCCTCTGGATCGCTGCTGCTTGATGTGGTGCCGTTGTCTCTTGGGATCGAAACTGCAGGAGGCGCCGTCGCGAAGCTCATCATGCGCAACACGACGGTCCCAACACGCGCCATCGAGCGGTTTTCTACACAAGTCGATGGGCAGGTCAACATCAAGCTCCATGTGCTCCAAGGCGAACGCGAGATGGTCGAAGACTGCCGATCGCTTGGAGAGTTCGAGCTGCGCGGGATCCCTCCGATGCCCGCGGGAGTTCCGAAGTTAGTCGTCGAGTTTTTCGTCGATGCGAATGGGATTCTCAATGTCAGCGCGATCGAAGAACGCTCAGGGAAGCGTGCATCCGTTCAGATCGTCCCAAATCATGGCTTAACAGAAGACGAAGTCGAACGCATCGAGCAAGAGAGCTTCCAACATGCACGATCGGACATGACGCGTCATCAGATCGCTGATCTCATCACCAACGCGAAGCTCGACATCAAGTGGATCAGCGATCGGCTCAATAAGCATCGCGATCTCCTTGAGCAAGAGTATCAGGTTGAGCTGAAATCGAAGCTCAAGGCTCTGCAGGATTTCATTGATCGCGCGAGTGCTGATTGGTCCAGTGTGAATCCGAACGAGTTCCATGAAGCGAAAGAAGACCTCGATCGTGCGAGTATGCGTCTACAAGAGGTCGGGATCGCGGCCTCGCTGCGGAACGAATCGGATGCGCCGTCCGATAAACCTTGAATTCGATTTCAACTCACGATCCCGATAATCACCAGTTCATCTTCGATCGAAGTCAATTGACATGTCTTCCGATCGGATCCGATCCATTCTACTGCTCCTGTTCACGCTCATCTTCCAGAGCACAGCGCTCTCGCAAGATCTCGATGAGGGTTTGATCACGCACTTCAAGTTTGACGAAGTCAGCGGCAATATCGCATACGACAGTTCTGATTCTGACTTTGACTCCCAAGTACTCGGAGGCACGCAGTGGGGCGAAGGATACCTCGACGGCGCGATCGAGTTTAACGGACTCGATGCAAAGATCGCGATGGGTCAGCCGGATGAGTACGACATGTCGAGCTACTCGATCGCGTGCTGGTTCAAGAATGATGACGCGAGTCAGTTTCGCGTCTTGACCGCTCGAAACGCGCATTGGAAAGATCGACAATGGTGGCTCACGATCTGGCAGGTCGGATATTCCAGCGGCCGCGACGCGAAGCTGGTTTTCAGGATGTCGCCACAGAGTGGGACCTATGTCGATCTTGTATCAAGCACAAGAGTCGATGACAATCAGTGGCACGCAGCGGTCGTCACGATCGATAGCTCCAACGGCGGAACGGCGAAGCTCTACCTCGACAATGTGCTCCAGCACACAATCACTGGCTTTGGTACCCCCAAGATCCCAAACGCGACGGCGTATGTGGGGAGAGACATTTCTGGTTCAAAGCGTTTCTATAAAGGATCCCTCGACGACTTCCGAATTTACAACCGCGTGCTGAGCGCCGAAGAGGTTGAGCTGTTCTCACAAGCCCCTCCGCCTATTTACTATGTCCGCAAGCGTGGATCTGATTCCAATGATGGGCTCTCACCCTCAACGGCGTTCCGCACAATTCAAAACGCTATTAACAACTGCACTGTAGAGGGAACCACTGTATATGTGGGACCCGGCATCTATCAAGAGGACATTTCCATTGGATCAGGGGATGGAGTTGACGCAATCTCGGGAACTGAGCAATCTCCAATCTCTGTTATAGCAGACCGGAATGGAGACTACACAAACGATATCGCTGGCGATGTAATCATTGAAGGTGGATACACGCGTTCCTATGGAATCATGCTCGATGGTCTTCAGCATTGGCAGTTCGATGGGTTTGCGATCAATAACCAAATCGACTACTGCATTGTTGCACCAAACGCAGGCTTTGCAATTACAAACTGCACTATGGATGTTCCTGCAGGATACGCGGTATATTCTACACCAACGAGTGATGTCACTATTTCAGACTGCACATTCGTACGCTCAAGTGATTCATCGCACTGCGTTTGGCTAACACCAGAAAACACGACGACCCCTTCAACAATCATCATCAATCAGAACGATCTCTCTCTAAAAGGATCACTGTATAATAGTTCGGGATTAGCAAAAGGGGGCGGTTCAACACCTTCGCTCTACTACAGACCCAACACCGCATATGGCATAGCAGTCACTGGCGCACGAAAGCCAATAATTGAACGACTTGAAATCAAGAACAATCAAATCTCGGATTGTGATGTTGGTATTTACACAAGCTTGCACATCACGGATGCAAATGAGCACTTAATCCTAAACAACACAGTAACGAACTCGTACATACCAGTCTACATGTACGCGTACGCCCCAAGCGCAGCTTTGATATCAAACAACATCATCTCAAACTCTTACTATGGCTTGCTAACTCTTCCAAGCAATAACGCCGCACCATCTGTAACGGGGCTTCTTGAACACAACATCAACTACGACATGTCAGGATTCAACAGAGCATACGAATCCGCAATTATCACATCGAGCCCGCGCTTCACTGATCCTGAGATTGGCGACTTCTCGCTCCAGCGAGGGTCTCCCGCGATTGATGCCGGGACATCATCCAACGCGCCATCAACAGACATCGCCGGCAACCCTCGCCCTGATGATGGCGATGAGGACGGGGTCGCACAAGTGGATCTCGGAGCATACGAGATCGTGACCGAGCCTACCAGAGCTCGCGTAGTCCAGTGGCGCGAGATCGGGATCGATACAGATCGTTGATTGGACGGCACTCTCTATCGGACCCTCGTAATCCATACATAGAGAGCCTTCATGAGCTCTCGAATCTGCGAATCTTCTGCTCTGTGGACTAGGCACTATCCCCCATTCCATGTGTCCGATACACGATCTATGAGCCTTCTACTCGGCAAAAGTCTGCTCCATATGCTCACAGCAATGATTGCGTTCTGTGTATGCGATGCTTCCGCATTCGCATTCGAGAACGACGATTCAACACCCGGACTCCGCGCGTACTGGAACACGAACGCACGCACGGCAAACCAGATCGGTCGTGTCGACTGGGAACAGTACGACGAGGTCACCCAAGTCGATCAGATCAACTTCGAACGCTCGCGTGATCCGTTCTTTATTGGCGGTCCTGAAGACTACTTCGCTGTTCGGCTTGTCGGACAAATCGATATCCCCACTGATGGGAGCTGGACCTTCAAGCTTGAGAGCGATCAGAGTGCCGTGCTGCTTATTGATGGCGAGCCACTGATTGTGGACGCAACAGGACACTCGTATCGAGCGCGCAGCGCCATCACAACACTGACCGCTGGTCTTCATGACATCGAGGTCTTGTACTGGGAAGGGTGGTCCGATGCCGGACTTGTTCTTAAGTGGTTTGGTCCTGGGATGAGCGTGGAAGAAGTCGTCCCGGCTTCTGCGTTTTCTTCACCAGTTGAAGAACCGATCTACGACCCCGGCGGGGATGGGCTTTGGGCATACTGGTTCCACAGCGTGCGCCACGCGAGAAATGTCGGACAGATCGACTGGTCCAACGCGACGCGCGTCGAGACTGTCCAGCGTCCGAGCTATCGCAAAACACGAGGCAGCTTTGAGCTCGGAGGACCAACAGATTACTTCGCGGCACGATTCATCGGGATCATCGATGTCCCTGAAGCCGGGACTTGGACATTTGATCTTGGGAGTGACCAATCCGCGCTGCTGTTCATCGACGGCAATCTGGTCGTCGCGGATCCAACAGGACACTCATTCCGTTGGCGCAGCGGGACCATCGATCTGAGCGAGGGAGATCACACCATCGAGATCCGCTACTGGGAAGGATGGTCCGACGCAGCGCTCCATGTCGCGTGGAAAGGTCCAAGCGATCCGTACGCGCAGATCATCCCATCCAGCGCGTTCCGACCAGGTAGCGGTGCTCCCAATCCGACCTCAGGGGGTGGTCTCCACGCGTATCGCTATGACAACGCGCGGCATGCAAGCAATGTTGGTCAGATCCATTGGGCCGACCACGACTCGATGGAGACCGTCCAGAATATCTACTACCCGATCACACGCGGCTCGTTCTTCACAGGAGGACCGAGCGATCGCTTCGCGAATCGCTTTGTTGGCAAGATAAATATTCCACGATCTGGTACCTGGACCTTTGGACTGGGATCCGATCAATCCGCACGCATCTATATCGACGGTACTCCGATCGTTGACGACACCACAGGACACTCCTTCCGATGGCGCTACGGCTCTCGCTCGCTCACAGCAGGAGAGCACAACATCGAGATCCAGTACTGGGAAGGATGGTCCAATGCGGGACTCGTGACCACTTGGAAAGGACCGGGAGATGCGTTTGAGCAAGTCATTCCATCATCCGCACTCTCTCCAGACGAAGACGGGGAGCAACTCGGGACTGGAGGAAGCGGACTCCGTGTGTACTGGGTGGACAACGCGAGACATGCGTCTCGAGTCGGACACATCGATTGGCAGAACTACGATCGCATGACCTACGAATCGAACATCGCGTGGGAAATTACTCGCGGCGCGTTTGAAGGCACGACGATCATTAACAACTCTGGTAGCTCAACCTCAGAAGGCGGGGTCTCCACAGATCGATTCGGTCTGCGTGCCGTGGGACTGATCAACATCCCAAGTGATGGACTATGGACATTCGGACTCGGATCCGATCAATCCGCGCAGCTGTACATCAACGGGCAGCTTGTTGTGAACGATGACACGGGACATTCGTTCCGCTGGCGCAATGGACAGATCGAGCTCAGCGCCGGACTCCATGAGTTCGAGGTGCGCTACTGGGAGGGATGGTCCGATGCTGGATTGGTGGTGTCCTGGACACCTCCAAATGGTGTGGAGCGTGTGATCCCGCCGAGCGCGTTCTTCCATCCGACCAGCGAGACTCCCTACGACTCCGGAGGTGGAGGTCTGCGAGCGTACTGGACCACCAACGCGCGTCACGCGTCCAATGCGGGACAGATCGACTTCTCCGATCACAATCACGCGACGACAGTTCCGAACATTGCTTGGCGCATCACGCGTGACTCCTTCGATGACGACACGCCGGTCGATCGATTTGGCACCAGAATCCTCGGACAGATCGATGTTCCCGCGAGCGGCGATTGGACATTCTCACTCGGATCGGATCAGAGTGCCGTGCTCCTGATCAATGACGAGCCTGTAGTTGTCGACATCACTGGTCATTCCTATCGCTGGCGCACAGGCACAGTTTCCTTGAGCGAAGGCAAGCACGATATCGAGATCCGCTACTGGGAAGGCTGGTCCGACGCGGGACTGCACCTCGCGTGGAAAGGTCCGACAGTCCCTACGGAGATCATTGTGCCTCGCTCAGCGTTCTCGTTGCGCGAGTCGGAAACTCCATCCGAGCCTGGAGGAGGTCTGCGTGCATATTGGACGAGCAATGCAAGACACGCATCCAACGCGGGGCAGATTGATTACGCTGAGCACTCCACCACCTCGATCGTGGACAATGTTGCATGGCCCATCACACGAGGTTCATTCTATGTGGATGGCCCCACCGATCGATTCGGTGTTCGTCTTGTGAGCGAGCTGACGATCCCCGAATCGGGAACTTGGACCTTCAATCTCGGATCTGACCAAAGCGCGATCCTGCTGATCAATGATGAGCCGGTGGTTGTAGACACGACGGGACACTCGTATCGCTGGCGCAGTGGTCTTGTGGACCTCGCGGCGGGAAATCACAAGTTCGAGATCCGCTACTGGGAGGGATGGTCCGATGCGGGACTCAATGTGACATGGAAAGCGCCGGATGCTCCCTATGAAGAGATCATCCCAGCGAGCGCGTTCAATGTCATGGACCCTGAACCTCCCTACGAGACAGGCGAAGCCGCTCTGACAGCGAAGTGGTACAACAGCACACGCGGCGTATCGCTCGATACACTCAGCGAGTTGGCGCCGACGAAGACTACAACCGAACCGCGCGTGAGCTGGAACATCACACGCAGCTCCTGGGAAGAGAGCATCGGGAGTGACTACTTCGGCCTCGTCGTCACAGGAACGCTCGAAATCCCACGCTCCGGCGCGTGGACTTTCGGTCTGGGATCCGATCAATATGCACGCTTGCTGATCGACGGCTCACCGGTTGTTG
>WUAJ01000040.1 GCA_009827215.1 Phycisphaeraceae bacterium | reverse complement strand
TGACGACGGCGAACTGATCTGGTGGAAATCCTGGAATGGAGAGAACGGGCGTTTACCTGTATTTTTGCAGACTGAAAGTGGTGATCTCGCTCCTGGTCCAAAGGCACACATGATGGCCGTCACTCGACGATGGATGGACCCCAACGGCGACGGAGATCCGTCGGATGTCATCAACGGATGGAGACTCGATGTCGCCAACGAGATCGGACGACCGTTCTGGAAAGACTGGCGCTCACTGGTCAAAGAGCTTAATCCAGAAGCGCTCATCGTCGGAGAGATCTGGCACGACGCACGCGAGTACTTTGACGGAACGGCATTTGATTCGCAGATGAACTACCCTGCCGCGTATCCCGTAGCAGATTGGCTGTCCATCGGACACATGAAAGGCGACACGCGATCACTCGCCGCTCGGCTCACAGAGGTCTATACACACGATCCGGAAACGGATGCTTGCCAGCTCAATCTGCTCGCATCGCACGACACGGAGCGCATTGTGTCACTGATGCACAATGATCATCAACGATCATTCGATAATGGTTCTCATCCCTGGCAGAACACGGCTACATATGACCGCAACGCCGCGAGCGATGACGCCTTGGTACGATCGCTCGTCGCGTACATACTCATGATCGCGAATCCCGGCTCGCTGATGATTTACAACGGCGATGAGTTTGCGATGACCGGTGCTGATGATCCCGATGATCGCCGGCCAATCCCCGAAGAGTACTGGAAAACCTCAAATCTCGATCCCAAGAGGGACTGGTACTACTCGAAGCTGAGGAAAATTCTTGAACTTACCAAGGACCACGCGCTTCACCCATTCTTAACAAACGGCTCAGCACGATGGGTCCCGAGCCTTGATGCCAGAGGTATCCGTGTACTGCGAACTTTGAATAGCCGGACGCTTGGTATCGATATCGGACCTGCCGATACTCAGTGGCAACCCAGAAGCGGAACTCCCGCCGGTAAACCAACTCATATCCGACTGAATCTAGGCAAAACTGACTGGGATGTTAGTATCCAGATCCGGCAACACTGAAGCCGGCCTTTGGCTTGAAAATCTCCGATTTTCGTGCGTTCTGGGCAATTTAGCGTATGAACAGTTTCATCTGTGTGGTAAAGTGAACTGTACTGAATGTGCTTTGTGCACAGTGTATTTTTGATGACCCGCCGCATGGAGATGCGGTGTAACTAATACCCACTCGAGGAGATATCGATGAGAGTCAACCAAAGAGCAATCGCATTGTCGGTACTTGCATGCGCAGGAGCGACAATCGCACAACCAACGATCGACGGGATTTACGATCCGGGAATTGAGAGCGGCTTCTACTCAGATGTAATCTGGGTTCAGAATAATGCCACCGGATTCGGCGACAACTCTGCTGGCTTGTTCGAAGGCGGCGATTTCGGTAACCCAGAAGTAGTGGACACCGGTGTCGAAATCAAGATCCCACTCGCATCGCTCGGCTTAAGCGGAAATGAAACCATCCGCCTCGCAGGTTGGGTCAACTCTGGCGATCGTACATTTAAGTCCAACCAGATCATCGGCGATCTCCCGATCGATACCGGCAACCTCGGCGGTGCGCAAGATTTCAATGACGCTCCGTTTGATATGACCACCCAGCACATCGAGATCGACCTCAGCAGCGTTCCATCGACTGGAGCAACAGTTGACGGCAGCTTGGGCGCTGACTCTTGGTCGCAGGAGTTCCTCCAAGGGAACTACACTGGATTCGGTGACGAAACAGACGGCACAGAAGACGGATCCGGCCCAAACGGTGGCGGCTCTGAAATCGACGGCATCTATGTCACCAAGGATGCAACCAATCTGTACATCTTCGTTGCCGGAAACCTTGAGAACAATGGCAACGGCCTCGACCTGTACATCGACACAGGCGCCGGCGGCGACAGCACACTCGGTAGCGGTTCCGGTGATGGTGGATTCATCATCTCCGGTCAAAACGGTTTGGATTTCGACTCCGGCTTCGACGCAGACTATGTCTTCTCTGTAGATGCATGGAATGATGACATGGATGATGGCACCACCCCAAATGTGCCTCGTGCCTTCTTCGGTCCGATCGACATGGACATCGATGACCTCGGCTCACTCGCAGGATACGGCGCTGCAAATGCAGGCTCACTCTCGGGTGGCGTGATGATGGCGATCGACAACTCCAACACCCAAGGCGTCATCGGAACTCAATCTGAATCCACTCCAGTTTCACCAGATGCAAACTGGGCATACGGATCGGAACTCGACAACTGTCGCGTCTACATCGATGAATCAAACGCAAAGCTGTATGTGTTCATCGGCGGCAACATCCAGAACAACTACAACAAGTTTAATATGTTCTTCGATGTTGCACCAGGTGGTCAGAATGTCCTGCTCGACACCAATGTTGATATCAGCTTCAATGGCCTCAACGGCATGTCAAATATCACCTTTGATTCCGATTTTGAGCCAGACTACTGGATCAATGTCAATAACGGTGTAGACGGAGGCTCCGGCGATCTCAACAACTTTGCCGACTGTGCAACACTCCGTACCAACGGCGCAAACATTGATCCTGACTTTGGTGTGATTACCGATTACGGTGCCTTCTTTGGTGGCGAGGTCGGCGCTACCCCGATCATGGACTTCTCTGGTCCTCGCGTGGATATCCAAGACGGTGCACTCGGATCATTGTTTACAAACTATGCTCCACGGATCACAGCACTCGATCCATTTGATCCGATCCCGGGTCTTGTGCAAATCTCTATCGACAACTCAAATGTCGCTGGTGTGACAGACACAACTGCGGACTCAGCTGCTGCAGCTGCTGTGAACACCGGTATCGAACTCTGCATCGATCTTGACGAGCTCGGCTGGGACGGCAGCCAGGATCTTAAGATGGGTGGCTGGATCGCCAATGACGGCTTCTGGTTTATTTCGAACCAGGTGCTTGGTGGCATCCCTGACAACTCTGAAAACATTGGTAACCGCGATTCTGACGAAGACGGAACCAATGATCTTGATTTCAACATGATCGCTGGAAACCAGTACATCAATCTCACGAATCCAGATGTTGGGAATCCTTGCCCGCCTGACTTCACCGGTGAAGGTGATCTGAACTTCCTCGATGTCTCTGCATTCCTTGCGGCATTCGCAAGCATGGATCCTGCTGCTGACTTCACAGGAGAAGGATCCTTCAACTTCCTCGATGTATCAGCATTCCTTTCTGCATTCGCGGCAGGCTGTCCATAATCGATTCATAACAAGTTGATTTTCGAGTGCCCGTACGCGAGTACGGGCACTTTTTTTGCTACACTCATGCACTGAATCAGAGATCCATTCGAACTCTTTCGGATACACAAAACGGAGATCCCATGAAAGCCTACATTGTCACGATCTGCATGTTCGTTTTGACCATGTCCTGCGTTGCACAAGAACCTGAGCTGGTTCGACCTGAAACGCTTCCGCAAGGCTTTGTTCTGATCGTCAAAGACAACTCTGGGATGGCGAATCAAGAAAACCCAATCTATCTCGCTTCGAGCATCAACGGCTGGAATCCAGCAGATGAAGAAATGATGCTCAGCGGACGATCCGACACCCGTTGGCAAATTGTGATCGATCGCAACCTCCATGGCGTTGGGATGCAGTTCAAGTTTACTCTCGGAGGTTGGGATCGCGAAGAACTCGATGGGGCTGGCAACTCGATCGCAAACAGATCTCTTGGATTGGTTGATATTTCGCAACTCAAACCTGGAGAACGACCAGTCATAGAACTTGAGATCCCTGAGTTCCGAGTACCAAGATCACTCGCGGAACAAGTCCGCGAACAGGGCATTTATCGAGAACTTCAAGTGACCGGCGATATCCGTCGGATCGAAGTTCGTGGTGGTAGTGGGGGGGCAGAGAACGCAACACGAGATCTGCTCATCTGGCTCCCAGAAGAATACAACGCCCCAGAGAACAGTCACAAAACCTACCCAGTGTTGTACATGTTTGATGGACAAAACCTGTTTGAGCAACTGCCAAATGTTCCTGGGGAGTGGAACATCGACGAGACCCTCACCGAGTTGATCCACAATGGTCGAGTCGAACCCATGATCGTCGTCGGCATCCCGCATTCTGGTGAACATCGGATTCAAGAGTTCATGCCGTTCGGTGCATATAAAGGCATCGAAGGTGATGGCAAAGCGTGTATGCAATGGATTTTTGACGAGGTTATGCCAAAGGTCAATCGCGCATTTCGCGTCGAAATGAATCCGAGTTCCACAGCGATCGGCGGAGCTTCACTTGGAGGCGCTATGGCGCTGTACGGAGCTTCAGAGAATCCCGAAATCTTCGGTAAAGCACTGATCGAAAGCCTCCCGATGCTCAGCAACAAAATGGCTCTCCAAGTCATCGATGAGTCAGAATCTGGGATTGGCCAATTTTACATCGGCATGGGTTCACAAGAGGCAGGCACAGACTCCGAAAATGATGAGGTCAACCGGAAGTATGTCGAATGGGCAAAGGAAGTCGACCGAGCGCTCGCTTCGAAGTCTGGATTAAGCCGGAATCAGCACAAGCTTGTGATTGGCGATGAGCATGTGCACAATGAAACCGCATGGTCAGCTCGGTTCGCAGAAGCAATCGAGTTTCTGTTTCCCGCTGAGTAAGCATTCAAACATCAATAGTACTGAGGAGCGTACGGAATGAAAGCAGTCGTACTCGGCGGCGGTATGGTCGGCACACAAATGGCACTCGACATGGCAACCGACCATGATTTCGAGGTCACACTCTGTGATATCAGCGATGAATCGCTCGAGCGGGCTCAAAGACAAGCCGCATCTCGCAGTCTGAATCTTCACACCAGCCAAGCCGATCTCTCTAATGTCGATGCACTGAAAGCAGCGATCAAGGACGCGGATATCGTGCTCGGAGCCCTTGCGAGTAGAATCGGATTCCAATCCCTTCGAGCTATCATCGAATCAAAGAAGAACTTTGCAGACATCTCCTTCATGCCCGAGGATTCATGGGACCTCGATGAACTCGCAAAGGAGCACGGCGTCACCGCTGTCGTCGACTGCGGCGTGGCACCAGGCATGAGCAACATGCTTTCCGGATATGGCGCGAGTCTACTCAAAGAATGTCAGAACATCGAAATCTATGTGGGGGGGCTCCCGCGTGAACGCCGCTGGCCTTATGAGTACAAAGCAGGATTCTCACCGGCGGATGTGATTGAGGAGTACACTCGCCCGTCACGCATCGTCGAAAACGGAGAGGTTGTAGTACGCGAAGCACTCAGCGAACCAGAGCTCATGGACTTCGAAGAGCTTGGCACACTTGAAGCTTTTAACACTGATGGATTGCGTTCGCTCGCATATACGATGAAAGTGCCGTTCATGAAAGAACGCACCCTCCGTTACCCCGGACACATCGAACTCATGCGTGTCTTCCGTGAGACCGGCCTGTTCAGCCAAGACCGAATCGAAGTTGACGGCGGGAGTGTCCGACCGCTCGATGTCATCAGTAAGCTCATGTTCCCGAAGTGGACTTATGAAGATGAAGAGCAGGACCTGACCATCATGCGGATCATCACGGATGGGATCGATCAATCAGGGAAACAAGTCCGTCACCAATGGGACCTCCTCGACTACTACAACCAGGGCGCTACGAGTATGTCTCGCACCACAGCGTTTCCATGCGCGATCATCGCACGCATGATCGCGAAGGGCGATCTCAGAATGCCAGGCGTGATCAATGCTGAGCAAATAGGACCGATACCTGGACTTGTAGACCATGTGCTCTCTGAACACTTGAAGCGAGACATCCAGTACAGTTACCAATCGATTCCTCTCTGAAGTGGCGCAATGCCAAACTGATGACGATTTCTAAACTTACACTCCCAACTTTGAGGTGAAAACACTCAACCTATTCAAACCGCAGTAGTTGTACCAGTTGGAACCATTTCTTTCCTGAATGTGTTTGGATCCGGTATGATCTGGTGCAACCACCTCGTTTGAGTGTGGGTACGAATATTGGCCGCTCGGCCGTGAATGGTTCTCGGTTTTCTAATTCCAATCTGAAAGGTATGTATGTCGCTACGCACCTCTTGGGCTTGCTCAGCATTGCTCACATTTGCTGGGACAACCGCTCTCGCCCAACCTCAAGGGTATCTGAACAACAAGCAACTCAGCGATCGGCTCGAATCGATAGCTCTGGACGAACACGCTCAACTCACGCAGATCGGAGAGAGTCTCAACGGCAATCCGATTCACATGCTCACGCTCTCAACTGGTAAAGGCACAAGTCCGGGGCTGCTCATTGTCGCCGGGATCGATGGGATGTATCTCTCGAGCACAGAGCTCGCAGTACGCATCAGCGAGCAGATTCTCAAAGACCATATTTCTCAGCTGGACGGTATGAATATCTACATCGTGCCGCGTGCAAACCCGGACGCCGCAGCGATGAATATGGGACAAGTACTCAGTGGTTCGTTGGGGAATGGTAGGGTTGTTGACGAGGATCGCGATCGGCTCAGCGACGAAGACGGACCTGATGATCTCAACAATGATGGTTACATCACAATGATGCGCCGCCTCAATCCGACACTGGATGACGCGCCAACACATACCACTGATCCAGATGATCCGAGAGTCAATATCGAACCTGATGTATCTAAAGGGCAAAGAGCGACATTCACCCTCTATCCCGAAGGCATTGATAATGACGAGGATGGTGAAATAAACGAAGATGGCTTCGGGACAGTCGATATCAACATGAACTTCATGCATCGATGGCCCGAGCATCAACCACATGCGGGAAGGTTTCCGCTTTCAGAACCAGAAGCTTACGCACTCGCACGATTTGTGCTTGATCATGACAACATCATCGCGGCGCTCACTATCGGGAAGCACGACAACCTAGTGAATCAGCCGGACTCAAAAAAGAAAGATATCAACAAACGATCGCCTCTGGAAATCCATGAGGATGACGCTGAACTCTACAAAGAGGTCGGCGAGTGGTTCACTGATGCAACGGGACACTCTGTAACGACCAAGCACGACAGCGCTGGGAGTTTCTCAGCATGGCTGTATGCGCAGCGAGGTCTTCCGAGTTTCGCGGTTCAACCTTGGGCTCGACCGGATACTCAAAAGAGCTCTGAAGTCAATAAGGATGAATCTGTTGCTGTGGAGCAAGAGGGCAACGGACTCACGCCATCTCCAGTTGGGGACATCAGCATGGAGACGCTCGATGAGCTTCGAGAGGCATACACCGCCATGACTGGGGAAGAACCTGACGAATCAATGTTGAATCAGATCACACCGGAAATGGTTGAACAGTTTGCAACACAAGCGGGTATCGAGATCCGACGCATCACTCAGACAAATCAGACAGAATCTAGCGAAGAAGCAAACACTTCAAATACGGATAAGAAACTCAGTGATGATGCGAAATGGCTGAACTACTTTGATGAGGCTGACATCGATGGATTTGTGGATTGGGAACCGTTCGATCACCCAACACTTGGAAAGGTCGAGATCGGAGGGTTCAAGCCAGGAGCGAGAGTCAATCCACCTGCTGATCAACTTGATGAAATCGCAGCCGAGCACACCGAGTTCGTTCTCAAATTGCTTGATGCACGACCACGGATCGAGATTCTGACTCCAGAGGTCGTCGATCTGGGTGGGGGGCTGTACGAAGTCCGGCTCACCATCGTGAACGACGGAGATCTACCCACGACCACCAAGTTCGCGCGCACAACGCGCTCGATCAAGCCAACGATCATTTCGCTCTCAGTTGATGTCGATCGCATTATCAACGGCCAACGCATCGGACGCGTTTGGGGGATCGATCACGATGGCGGACGCTCCGAACACCGATGGATCTTCCGAACAGACGACATCAACAACGAGACCGTGACCATCAACGATCCACGAAATGGGACCATCATCGTTGAACTGGGTGAGCAATGAATAGAGAAACAAACATGTTGAATATGAAGAAATACAGCAGCATCAAGAAGCTCACCGTCATACTCCTGACCGTATTGAGCACTCACACCGGCATTGCTCAAGCACAACAGCAGATACCTTCGAAAGTCGATGTTGCATGGAATCGCTTCTACAACTTCGCAGAGTCCGAGCAGATCATCAAAGATCTTGTCGCGGCGTACCCAAAACTGCTCACGCTTGAATCACTCGGCAAAAGCGAGCAAGGGCGTGATATGTGGCTCGTCACGCTTAACAACCCAGATACCGGTACAGACACTGAGAAACCGGCTATGTACATTGATGGCAATGTACACGGCAATGAGATCCAAGCAACAGAGACTGTGCTGTATTCAATCTGGTACCTCACAAAGAGCTACGGCAAAGTTGACCAGCTCACTCAGCTCATCGACCGAACCGCTTTCTACTTTGTCCCTTCGATCAATCCTGATGGACGCGCCGAGTGGTTTGCGAATCCCAATACTCCGCACAGCGCCCGCACAGGACAGCGACCAACTGACAACGATTACGATGGGCAGCTTGACGAAGACGGACCGGACGATCTTGATGGGGATGGTCATATCACGCAGATGTGGAAGTTCGATCCAAATGGACGGTTCCGTAGGAACAAGCTCGATCCACGCATCATCGAGCGTGTACCGGATGGCGAACAAGGCGAACTCTCAAGAGTTGGTTCCGAAGGTATCGACAATGATGGTGACGGGCGTATCAACGAAGACGGTCCCGGTGGATATGACATGAATCGCAACTGGGGGAGCGATTGGCAGCCCAACTACATTCAGTATGGCGCTGGTGAATATCCCTTTGATCGTCCGGAGGTCAAAGCGGTCGCTGACTTTATTCTGACCCGACCAAATATCGCGGCCGGTCAGAGCTATCACAACACTGGCGGGATGTTACTCCGTGGTCCTGGTGCCAACTACCTTGAGAATCTGTATCCAAGAAGCGATCGTCAGATGTACGACAAACTCGGTAAAGCTGGAGAAGATCTACTGCCGTACTACAACTACTGGGTCATCCATTCCGATCTTTACACCGTTCACGGCGGGTTTGTTAACTGGATGGCTGAGGGGCTTGGTATCGCGAGCTTTACCAATGAGCTCTGGACCAATCGAAGAATCATGCCTGATCCGAGCAGAGAGTTCACTGATGAGGAGCGGATGCACTGGCAAGACCGCATGTTGTTCGGCCAGACCTTTACCGACTACACCGAATACGAACATCCGACCCACGGCAAGATACTCATCGGCGGCGGCACCAAGTTCTCTTCTCGTGTCACGCCTCCATTCATGCTGGAGGAAGGATGCCACCGGAACTTTGCATTCACAATGTTCCATGCCGCCTCAATGCCTGAGCTAGAGTTCAAGTGGGTTGGTGTTGAAGATCTTGGGAATAATCTTTGGGAAGTCACCGTTGAGATTGAAAATACACAAATTATTCCGACACGCCTAGCCATTGCGGCGAAGAAGGGTATTGGATTGCCAGACTTGCTTACACTCACCGGTGCGGATGTCATCTTGTCTAGCCAACTAGAAGACCGTAGCGATCGAACAATGACACCAATGCAAGATCGTCCAAACAGATTTCTGGTCGATGATGGCATTCCTGGAGAGTCGTTTAGTACATTCAGATTTCTCGTTCTGGGGAATGCTGGCAAAATGATCAGCCTGAGCTATACCGCCGAGAAGGCTCGGGACATCGAGATTCGAATCCCTCTCAGAGCAGGCGAACGCGAATCATTCTGACTCAACAGATCACGACTATATCATTGCTGCGTCTACATCTATTTGAGTGCATCAACCTGCCAACGAGTGTCCTGAATGACACTTAGATACCTGAGCATCGTGTGTATGTGATTGATATATATGCGCTTGGGTAAACGGTCTTACTCAACTTGCTCCCTAAGCTGAAATCGGTCATCATACACGAATCAATGGCGCACTTTGCCCAGTGACTCAAGGCTCATCCAGGTTCAGGGTGCAAGGAACAATATATGACCGACCCCTCCCCCCCGTCTCACCCGAAACCCCCATACAGAGAGGTGACGCCGGCTGCAATTGTGTTAGGTCTCATCATCGGCACAATCATGAATGCCGCGATCACCTACGCCGGGCTCAAAATTGGATTCACGATCGTTGGATCTGCTATCGCTGCAGTCATCGGATTTGGACTACTGCGAGGCATACTCAGGAAAGGATCCATTCTCGAGACCAATGTAGTTCAAACCATCGCATCAGCAGTGAACACCCCGAACTCTGGAGTGATCTTCACAGTTCCAGTTCTTCTCCTACTCGGGTTCCAACTGTCAGCAGGACGACTCGACTTCTGGCTCATCACACTCGCATGCGTATGTGGCGCGGTCCTTGGTGGTGCATTCATAATCCCACTGCGGAAACAAATGCTCGATATCGAGCGATTGCGATTCCCTTCCGCAACCGCCGTCGCTGCTATTTTGAAATCTCCAGGTGCTGGTTCTAAGAAAGCTGTCATTCTTGTTGTGGGAATCGTGCTCGCGGTGCTCATAGGACTCCCCGCCCAACTCCCACAACTCAAAAAGACTGCGGATATTGAGAATCTACAAAAACTGGTCGATCAGGAACGGATCTCACGAGCCGACTTGCTGTTGACCCAACAAATAGATTCTTGGATATCTGCTGAAGAAACGCCTGCGTCATTGGTGCATCATGGACGCCTACAAACTGAGTTAATACAAGCGAAGGAGGCCATCGCCCCAAAACAACGCGAAGAACTGAGCGATGAAGAAGTTTCTATTTTGACGAAGAGAATCGAAGAACTCCAATGGCAGATCTCTGATGCGAATGCACTCGCATTGAGTCAAATCCAAAATCAACTAGATGAGCCCATCGATCGCGCTCGCTTGACTTCCTATCCGCTGGAACTCGCTGTACTCGCGCATCGCGCTCATTCTGGCGATATCCCCTGGTCAGATTTGAGAAGCATCAAGACCGGTTGGGCAGCGGATCCGATGTTCGGTTATGCAGATCTTCAGATTCGTATCACACCGAGGATTCAATCTGATTCTGAACCGGTTGATTTCGCATTCAATGGGCCGGGCGTGACCAGCGATGTGCTTACACCTTCAACGGATCTCGATCGCAATGGTATCCCAGATCTTCTCGTAACCGATGACACCATTGATGTAGGAAGGATCCTTGGTCTTCCGATCCAGATCCAACTCTTGTTTGCTATTGCTCCGTTTGCACTTGGTGCCGGCTTCTTGACCGGCCGCGCTGGTCTGCTGGTGCTCGCAGGAGGCATACTCGCTTATGGCGTATTGAACCCACTCATCTATGTGCTTGGCTGGATGCCCGCGACTGTGTCTGAAGCAGGTGCAGCCGGTTATGGATTCGGAAGTGTAAACCGCCCGCTTGGAATTGGCTTATTACTCGGCGGCGCACTTATGGGCGTTATCGCATCGATGCCTGCGATTCGTGAAGCGTTCAAATCCATCGCAGCTGCGAGCAAAACTCAGTCAGCAGCATCTGGAACTGATGAGTTGGGATTGAGGGTGTTGGTCGCAGCAGTAGCCGGCGCATTGCTCTTCCTCTTCGTTGCTGCGGACTTCACTGGGAACCAACCGATCAACTCCGTCTGTCCAGTAACTGAAAAGTCGATCGAGTACGACGGATTCACCACAGAATACAACGGTTATACAGTCGCGTTTCTTGATGAGCCTGCACTGGAGACCTTCGAGCAAGCATCTGCAGAAGATCAATCAGCAGTCATGACCCCATTTTCAGCGACTCGAAAGGGCCTGCTTGCTGAGTTGAACCCGCATATTCGCGCCGCGATTATCGCAGTTGTCGGTGCTCTATGGATATGGTTCGCTGGGATCATCATCGCACAGTGCACCGGCATGACGGACTGGTCACCCATCTCTGGGATGGCCCTGCTCACTGTAGTTCTCGTCATGCTGCTCTCAGGTCCAGGAGGGGTGCTTGGTGCTGTTTTGATCGGAGCAGCACTGTGTGTCGCGATCACCTGCGCGGCAGACATGATGGCGGATCTCAAGACTGGGTACCTGGTTGGCGCCAAACCGAAGCGCCAGCAGACTGTAGAGCTTATCTTTACAGGTATTGGCCCGATCATCACAATGATCGTTCTGCTCATCATTGTTGAAGGCAATCAGACGAAGTTTGGTATCCCAATCGGACCTGGAACCGATACATCCGCTCCCCAAGCTCAAGCGCTGCAAGCTGTCATCACCGGCGTCCAGGGTGGTGCAATGCCATACGCACTCTACGGGGTCGGTGCAGTGATTGGCGCACTGCTTGGACTCGGCGCGTTCTCGGGACTCGGAGTTCTGGTAGGACTGTCCATGTACCTCCCCTTCGCATACATCGCAACCTACGGTGTCGGCTGTGTCATCAACATGATTGTCAGCAAGCTGAAAGGCGCGAGTTGGGCGGAAGAGTGGGGGGTCCCAGTCGCAGCTGGTTTCATCGTTGGAGATGCGGTGCTCGCGCTCGGAGTGAATGCCATTGTCTTGCTTACTGGATGAACAAACCGTTCATTTGATTCGGCAAGCACATCAGCCACTAGCCATTAGGTCAACACTATGAGAATATTCGCATACATACTCATCACCGTTTCGGTCATTGTCGGCACACTCGCGAGCAGTACGGCATACCTAGTCAAGTTGGACAAGTCTAATCCTCAGGATCTAACCAATCTTCGGCTCGGTTCACCTGCTGGTGTTTACGACCCAGAGACAGTAGACCCAGAGTTCAAGAATAGACTGGACATCATCCGTGCCGAGCTCGATGCGGAAGGCGCGAAGGAAGCGAATCCTCTGAAACCTGCCACACCTCCACGCGCATCCACGGATATCCCAGCCGTGGAATCTGCAGAAACAGGTGAGTCGGTACTCCAATCGCGCGAAGCAAGAATACCCATAGCACGCAGCGGGGATCGTTTGACCAATGAGCTCGTTGAGCTGCTCATTGAATCAAATGTGGCCTATGTCAAAGTCACCGAGTTCAGTATCACACGATGGAACTATGCTTGGCTGTTTGGCCTGTCCTGCTTAGGACTGCTGCTTGGTGCGTTTATGGTTCGTCGAGCCGTCCAGAATCAACTCAAGAATACTGATTTAGCCAGAAACACTGAAACAGTGCAAGCCACTGATGCGGCCTCAGTATTTGCTCGATTATCAGGACGGCTGAATCAACTTGCATCCGAACTTGAGCAGTCGCAGGATGAAGAAATTCGACTCGCTGCGATATTACTTCATGTTGGTGAAATTCAACGGGATGATGTGCCTGCCTTTGTATCAGACAAACCTGCGCTAGTCAATCGATTGTCATTGTCAGGTTATGCAGAACTCATGGATAGCTTTGCGGCAATGGAACGGCAGCTCAACCGAGCATGGTCTGCAGCAGCTGATTCACATCTCCCAGAATCAGAGGCGTGCTTGCGAAACGCTCAGCCACTCTTGGTGGAGACCCTGAAGCGGCTCAAAGGGTGATCAAAACGCTATTGATTACGCTTTTCTGCTTGGAATTTGAGTGAATTTCTGTTAGGGTAGGCCTGTCTAAATCGTTGTGTGTTTCAGGGAGTAATGTGAAATATAGGGTCCCACTCAGAATCGAGACTATGGGGTTTCCATTTCGTTAAAAGAAGAGTTTTTGCATTTGGCTGGAATCTGTTCTAGATTTCATGAGGCCGCTCAATATCAATTCCGTACGGCAGTAATACACGATGCTTGTGTTTTCGTGTATTCAACCCACTGCCACGCCAATCGTGCAAGACGGTTACGCTCTATCCAATCTCAAAAGATCAGCGTTCCCTGCAATGACCTACAAACGATCACAGAATCACAGACTTTGAGGAGTTCATGAGAATGATGAGTCGAAAAACAACTGGAGTATTTTTGACAGCTGGCTTTGTCTTGAGCACCATGTGCTACGCAGATGAAGACAGCGCAAGAGCACACTTAGCGAATACTGAAGCGACCAAGTATCTGCAACAAGGCGATTTCCGGATTGAAATATCAGAGCCGGTGATCCGGACGCAGCACGATGTCTTGATCTTCCAAAAATTCATCGGCGATCTTCCACTTCATGGAGGACAAGTGATTGTCGTTGAAAACGCAGATGGCACTGTTTCACAGGTCTACGACGACTCGACTGAAACCCTTGCTCTACGTCACGCCCCAGCGAATGTCGGGATGAACACTGCGATCGATCTGACCGAAACACTCGTCCCTGAAGCGATGGAATCTGTAGCGCAACAAGTTTGGTTCAGAAGTGGAAATGAAGCCATCTTGGCATGGGAAGTCACATCGGAGCTTCGGGATCTCGGATTACCTGCAAGCCCAACACACTTTGAGATGGTCATTGATGCCGTAACCGCTGATGTGCTGTCCATGCGTCAGATCGACACCAAGACCTACGCACCGGGCTCTCCTGAAGCTGCTGAAAGCGTTTTTCCTCGTATCGTGATCAATAACACAATCGGCGCACAGGGTTCAAGAGACTACGCCGCTCCATTCGATGCTGTCGTGAGAATCGGCGGTTGCACAGGAACGCTCATCGCACCCAATGTCGTCCTGAGTGCACGCCACTGCGGTATCGGTGCCGGGACCCTCGTGCGGTTCGGTGACAACTCGAATAGCCCAACCTTCAGCACCACAGTCCAGTCTTCTACCCTCCCAGATGGTAACGGCTCGCTCCTAGACGGCGGTGATGTTTCCATCCATGTCCTCAATGCGACA
>WUAJ01000039.1 GCA_009827215.1 Phycisphaeraceae bacterium | reverse complement strand
ACGCGTGGACCGACTATGTAGAACTAGGCTACCTCCAATCCGTCATGCGTCCCCTCCTCAACGACAAACCCACCCTCCTCCTCACCGGACACTGCGGCAACTGGGAAATCGTCGGATACACCATGGCCCTCCTCGGCTTCAACATGCACGCCATCTACCGACCCCTCGACCTGCGCCCTGCCGACGACTGGGTCCGCCAAACCCGCTCGCGCCGCGGACTCGACCTCCTCGACAAGTTCGGCGCCATGCGCGCCATGCCCAAACTCATGCAGCGCGGAGAAGCCGTCGCCTTCGTCGCCGACCAGAACGCCGGAGACCGAGGACTCCAAGTCCCGTACTTCGGACGCCTCGCCTCGAGCTACAAATCCATCGGACTCACCGCGCTCCAGTTCGACGCCAACATCCTCATCGGACAAGCACGAAGACTCCCCGTCGAGCCCGGATCAGACAAAGCGATGCGCTATCGCATCGAGGTCGTCGACCAGTTCTCAAGCGAAGACTGGAACAACCAGCCCGATCCCCTGTTCTACATCACCGCTCGCTACCGCCGATCAATTGAGCAAATGATCCGCAACTCCCCGGAACAATACCTCTGGATGCACCGAATCTGGAAGAGCCGACCGCGCCACGAACGCCTCAACAAGCCATTCCCAAGCGCGCTCAAAGACAAGCTCGCCGCGCTCCCATGGATGACCGACGAGGAACTCGCGCAGATCATCGACCGCTCCGACCGCGACCGCGCGTACATGCAGGAACACAACATCACCCATTTCAAGTAATCAATCGACAAGCACACGAGGACAACCATGGACCACAACAAAGACGACAGCTACGACGAAGGACGCCTCGCCGATGTCCGCGTGCTCATCGTTGATGACGAACGCGACATCCTCGAATCCTTCGACGCCGCGTTCCAGTCCGAAGACGCCATGACCCTCACCGCATCCGACGGCGACGAAGCCGTCCGCATCTGCAACGAGGACCCACCAGACCTCGTCATCCTCGACATGATGCTCCCCAAACGCTCCGGATTCCTCGTCCTCGAACGCATCAAGGGACTCGAAAACTCACCCATCGTCATTATGGTTACTGCCAACGAAGGTCAACGCCACCAAGCCTACGGCGAATCCCTCGGCGTAGACGCCTACCTCCAGAAACCAGTCCCCCTCTCACTCCTCCTCGATACCGCCGTCAAGCTCATCGAAGAGCACGACGACGAGATCGACGACGACGACTAAATCAACCTACAATCACTCAACCATGGCCAAATCCAAAAAACGAGTCCTCGTTTTCACCAAACCAAAGAACACCGACGACCCGATGGCCGGGAACTTTCCGCTAGGCACCCCCAAAGAAGTCTGCAAAGAACTCGCCCGCTTCAACACCCTCCCAGACGGCGCCGAGATCACCCGAATGGGAACCATGGTCCTCCACGGCCCTGGATACACCGTCGAATACGCGCAAGGACACGACTCACTCATGCAAGTCATGGTCGTCGTCTACAACACCGACTTCGCGTGGCCCGTCCTCCAACGAATCTGCAAAGCCTCCGGTTGGAAAATGCAAGACACCGAATCAGGACAAATCTTCGGCTAACCCAGCCACCCAATCAGCCGATAGGAAACACCATGCCCATCTATGTCTACCAATACCTCGACGATAAAGGACAACCCACCGACGAGCCCACCTTCGAGCTCGTCCAGCAGATGTCCGAAGACGCGCTCACCGAGCACGAGGGTCGCCCAGTCCAGCGCGTCATCCAAGCGCCAAACATCGCCGGGAAATGGTCCGACTTGAAAGGCAAGTCCCAGCTCTCCAACGAGAACCTCTCACGCCTCGGATTTACCAAATACGAAAAACGAGGCGACGGCTACATGGAACGCACCGCCGGAAAAGAAGGGCCAAAGTCCATCTCCCTCGATGACTGACTCTGAGCAGTTATTCTGATTCAACCGAAGACGCTTCGTCCTCAGACTGCTCTTCGCGCCGCAAGCAGGCGCGTACGCGTGAAGCAAGAATCGCCCCAACAATCCATTCTTCATTGACCACATCATCCGCCCCGCCTCGCTGAATGTCGTCGTAGAAACGGTGGTACCGCGCTCTCGCGATGATGTGCACATTCGGAGCAAGCGATCGCACCAATCCGACGATCTCGCGCGCCGCTCCAGGATCAGGAACCGTCACAACCACGGCACTTGCGTGCTCAACCCCCGCGTGCTCAAGCACCTCAGCCTGCGCCGCGTTGCCAATGTGTGCCGAGTATCCGAGCTGATGCGCTCGCCGGATACTTGTGGGATTCAGATCGAGCACAGTCACGCGATCCTCGTGACCATCCAAAGCGTGCGCCACCGCTTCACCCGCCGGACCAAACCCGATCACGACAAGCCGATCACTCGCGACCGACTGCTTGCTCGCTGTCTCGACCGCGACCGCCTTGGCCACGCCGATGCGTTCGAGCGTGCCGACCACCATCCCCGAAACCCTCGGCGCAAACGCCACCAGATAAGGCGTCAAGAACAAGGTCACAATCGTCGACGAGATGATCAGCGTAAACATCTCCTCGCTGATGACCGTCCCGCGCGCGACCGCCGCGAGCACGAACGAGAACTCACCGACCTGTGCTAAACAGATCCCCGCCGCCAGCGCGTGTCGATGCGTGAGCCCGAAACACTTGAGGACAATCCAGACCACCACACTCTTGCCGATCACGATCGCCGCAACAAACCCCAGCACCGATGGGAGATGACTAAAGAACCACGCCGGATCGCCGAGCATCCCGATCGAGCTGAAGAACAGCGTGACCAGCAGCGTCCGGATCGATCCGATGTCCGCGCGGATCTGCGTCGCAAAGGGAGACTCCGCGAGGATCATCCCCGCGACAAACGCGCCCAGCGCCGGAGACAACCCGAGCTTGTGAGACGCAAGCGCCGATCCCAATCCGATCACGATCGCGAGTAGAATCGGCAGATCACGATTCCGCTGCATCTCCCCGAGCCCCATGACCTTTGGCGCGACCTTATTGAGCAGCACATACAGCACCACCACAAGCACAAGCGCGCCGACGATCGCGAGGACAATATCCTTGCTCATGTCCTTCATCGAGCCGTCGCCGCCGATCAGCGTGACGAGCAGCACCAAAGGCACCACCGCGACATCCTGCATCAGCAGGATCCCCAGCGCGTGCCGACCGTGAGCGCTCTCGATCTCCGCGCGTGAGATCAGCAGTCGCAGCACCACCGCCGTGCTGCTCAGCGCTACGATCGCACCGACCGCGATCGAAGTCCGGAAAGGCATACTGAAGATCATCGCGCACCCCGCCGCGAGCCCCATTGTGACGAGCACCTGACCAGTCCCGCCGCCAAACGCCGCGGCGCCAAGCTTCTTCAGTCTCGGCCAAGAGAACTCAAGACCGATCGTAAACAGCAGCAGCGCCACCCCGAGCTCCGCGAGCACCGTCACCTCATCCGCCGTCGAGACCACCCGCAGCGCATTGGGACCAAGCAATGTCCCCGCCGCCAGATACCCAAGGATCGGCGACTGCCGCAAGCGTTCGCACACCACCCCCAGCACGAGCGCCCCGCCCAGCAGGATCAGAATATCAAGCAGCAGATACCAAGAGTCCATCGATTCCTCGTCCCTTCATCCGTTCCTTAGCTCGCCGAGGCATCCATCAATCGGTCCACGATCTCCCTCGCCATGGTATCCGCATCCCGATCCGGCGCGTCGATCCAGATCGATCCGCTCCGCCGACCTCGGAATCGCTTGAGCCATGTCCGCTGATTTTTCGCAAACCGCCTCGTGTCGATCTTGATCCGCTCGATCGCTTCATCAAGTGAGCATCGCCGCTCGAAGTGCTCGATGAGCTGCTTGTAACCGATCGCTTGTGATGATTGCTCGCCGAGCTTCCCCGATTCCCACAACGCGCGGACTTCTTCGACCAGTCCCATCTCAACCATCTGCTTGACGCGCTGATTGATGCGCGGATTGATCAGCTCGCTCTCCCAGTGTAATCCCACGAGCACGGCTCCATCGCGCGCGTGATCCTCCTGATCCCACTGGCGTTGCAGCTCACTGATCGGGGTCCCGGTCTGCAGATACACCGCCAGCGCGCGACGCGTTCGGCGCAGGTCGTTGGAATCAATCCGCTCATGCGCTTCGGGATCAACCCTCAGCAGCTTGGCGCGGCGCTCGGATTGCTCCATCGATTGCACCTGTTCCATGACTTCATCGCTCGGCTCGGGCGCACTGAACATGCCGTCGAGATAGGTCTGGATGTACAGGTTGGTTCCGCCGACGACGACAGGGTGCACGCTGTCAGCGATGAGTTGATCCGTGAGCGGACCAGCGCGATCGATCCAGTCCGCGACCGTGAATCGTTCTGTGGGATCGACGATGTCGATCTGATGGTGCACGACGCCTTGCATCTCTTCCGTCGTCGGCTTTGCGGTCCCGATGTCCAGACCTCGGTAGATCTGGTACGCGTCCGCCGTGATGACCTGTCCGATCGGTAAGCCGCGGCGTTCGTACTCCTGACACAGCGCGACTCCCAGCGCGGTTTTCCCGCCCGCGGTTGGACCCACAATCACTGGATAGCGCACAACGCTCGGCATACAGAGACTCTAGCCGATCGAGGTCAGATTCACTTGGGTTCCGCAGCTGGGAGGAGTCCGATCAGCACGCAGAAGATCCCACCCGCGATGACCCAGAGTCTGGACTTGGGGATCATGACCAAACGCTCAAGCCGAGAATACTGCGGCGAGAACTCCGGACGCGCCAGCGGCTGAGGTTCGAGCAGTTCGAACACCATCGGATCGCGCTGCTCGCCTGGTACCAGCAACGCCTCGTGCGATGCCGGGATCAGTCCCATATTGGACTGCGCGAGCAGACGGAGCGTGTCGGGATTTTTGGATTCGATCGCGTCGAGCATCGATTGGTATGACGCGTTTCGTGCAACATTTTCTTGCTCGATGACCATCGCGAGATCACGCTGGTGGCGTGTGTAGTCGAGATCAGCTTTGAGCGGGAGCGTCGCGGCGGCGATGATGAGGATGAGGCCGCAGATGAAGAATGCCCAGCGCGAAATCTCCGACGCGATGTTGTCGCTCAGTTCGGGGAGGTGATCGTCGGCGGGATGTGGGGGAGAATGTTCCACGTGGAACAATCGGCGATTGGGCTTGGATCGCTCGAATCGTGCGGGAATTGTTTCGGGTGTGCTGGTTTGTGCGGAAATTTAGCTGATCGCATCAACGCCGGCTTGGGCGACGGTGTGGTCGTCTTCGACGGATGAACCTGAGACGCCGATGGCTCCGATGACGGTGTCGCCGTCCATGATTGGGAGTCCGCCGGGGAAGGAGATGAGGCCGTTGTTTGAGTGCTCGATGTTGTAGAGCGAGCCGCCGGGTTGTGAGAGAGTGCCGATGGTGCCGGTGGGCATATCGAAGTAACGAGCGGTGCGGGCTTTCTTCTGGGCGATGTCGATCGAACCGATCCAGGCGCCGTCCATGCGAGCGAAGGCTTTGAGGTTGGCGCCGGCGTCAACGACGGCGATATCCATTTTGGTCCCGATCTCGGCGGCTTTGGCCTGTGCTGCGGCGACGACGGCTTGTGCTTGTGAGAGGGAGATGTCTTTGGTGTTGATGGATGACATGGTTAAAGCCCTTTGGGTTTGAAGATGGGTGAACTGTGGATGAATCGGATGTTAGCTAACTTTGACGGCTCCGCCTCCGGTGTGGGCGAGCATTCGGTCGAGGGCGAGGATCGCGAGGCGCTGGGCTTCTGGATGGACGCTTACGACATTTCGAGCGATGGGTTTGTTGTCTTTGGTGTTGACGCCACAGAGTCCATCGAGGATCCAGAGTAGGTGGGGCTGGTTGATGCGGTACATGGTGGTGCAGAGGCACTGGCAGTCGGAGAGCATGGTGACTTCGACGCCGCGCTCGCGGTGCTCGTTTGCGAGTCTATTGACGAGGTGGACCTCGGTGCCGATGGCCCAGCGGGTGCCGGGTGCGGCGTTCTTGATCGTGTTGATGATGAACTCGGTCGATCCGGCGAGGTCGGCGAGGTCGACGACTTCTTTGCAGCACTCGGGGTGCACGAGGATCTGCATGGGTTCGACGCCGGGATCGAGGTTTTTGTTGTCCTCTCGGATCTGGGCGCAGTGTTCTGGTGCGAAGAGTTTGTGGACGCTGCAATGTCCTGCCCACAAGATGGTTGCGGCGTCGTGTAACTCTTGGGCGGACGTTCCTCCGAGTGGTTCGCCTCGTTCTGTTTTCTTGGGGTCGTACACGCAGGTATTGCGCGTTACGTCGATCCCGAAGGCGGCGGAGGTGTTGCGTCCGAGGTGTTGGTCTGGGAGGAAGAGGACTTTGATGTCTTCGCCGTCTTTACGTGGTTGAGTGCCGCCGTTCATGGCCCATTCGAAGACTTGTCCGGCGTTGGATGAGGTGCAGCACGCGCCGCCGTGGTCTCCGACGAATGCTTTGATGGCGGCGGTGGAGTTGACATAGGTGATGGGGGTGATGCGGCCGGTCCATCCTTGTTGTTTGAGTGATTCGTGGATGAGTTCCCACGCTTCGACGGTTTGTTCGTAGTCGGCCATGTCGGCCATGGAGCATCCGGCGGAGAGGTCTGGGAGGATGACCTGGACGGAGTCGGGTGTGAGGATGTCTGCGGTTTCTGCCATGAAGTGGACGCCGCAGAAAACGATGTGGGAGACGGGGGTGTTTGCTTTGGCGCGGTCCTCGACGACGGAGGCGGCGAGCTGCGCGAGCTTGAGGGAGTCACCCATGAAGTCGGCGTGCTGGACGACGGAGTCCATCTGGTAGTGGTGTCCCAGGATGAGGAGGGAGGTCCCGAGTTGTTTGCGGCGGTCCTCGATGCGCGCGGTGAGTTCCGTTTCAGAGAGCGTGTGGTAGGAATCGGGGATGGATGGTTGCCAGAGCATGCGGTATTGTAGGGGTTTATGAGCGATATGGGGTGAAATCGCGGGCGCGTGATTACGAACTAGTATGGTGCATGGAGAAGGTTGCGGGTCTTGGCATTCTGGGGACGGTGGGGCTTGCGGTGGTTGGCTTTGGGCTGATCGTCGTGTTGATCGTGTGGATTATCAAGGAGGCGGAGAAGGCGAAGGCGCGTGCGGCGGCTCGGCTGGCGGCGATGCGGGCGCTGGCGGATCAGCATGGGTTGTCTTTCAGGGCGCAGCTGGATGATTCGCACGATGAAGAGTTCTGGCACTTTGAGATCTTCCAGCGTGGGTTTGCTCGGTATGCGCACAACACGATTGTTGGGGAGATCGGGCTGGAGTTTGGTGACTGGAGCGGGACTGGTCGTGTCAAATCGGGTGACTTTAAGTACAAGACGCGCGAGACCTACACGACGACGGACTCGAAGGGGCGGACGACGACACGGACGCGGATTGTGAATCACAACTTTAGTTATTTCATTTTGGAGCTGCCGTTTGAGCGGATGCCTGACATGGTGATCCGGAGGGAGCACTTGTTTGATCGGCTCGCGTCGTTCTTTGGGAAGGACGACATTGACTTTGAGAGCAGTGAGTTTTCGCGGAAGTACTTTGTGAAGAGTGCGAGCCGAAAGTTCGCGTATGATGTGGTGAATCAGCGGATGATCGAGTTTTTGCTTGAGACGCAGCCGGGGCTGGTTGATCTTGAGAATCGGAGGATCTGTTTGTCGGACGGGTACTCGGCGTGGGGCGCGGATCGGTTCGGGGCGTCGCTTGATTGGACGATGAAGTTTTTGGAACACTGGCCTGCGTTCTTGGTCAAGGATTTACAGGAAGGGAAACAGGTATGAGTGGTTTGGTCATCGGGTTGATTGTTGTTGGCGTGATTGGGTTGATCGTGATCTTGTGGGCGGTCGGGGTGTACAACAAGCTTGTGCGGATCCGTCAGCATCTCAAGGACTCATGGGCCGGGGTCGATGTGGAACTCAAGCGGCGGTATGACCTGATCCCGAATCTGGTGGAGACAGTGAAGGGGTACGCGAGTCATGAGAGCGAGACGCTTGAGAGCGTGATCGCGGCGCGGAACGCGTGTGTGGCAAACACTGGATCACCTGAATCGCAGGCGAAGGACGAGGGGGTGCTGATCGGCGCGATGAAGCAGCTGTCGGTGGTTGTGGAGCAGTACCCGAATCTCAAGGCGGACAGTCAGTTTATTAATCTGCAGGGCGAGCTCTCGGAGACGGAGAATCGGATCGCGTCGTCGCGGCGTTTGTACAACGGGAATGTGCGCGATATGAACACGGCGGTGGAAACATTCCCGAGCGTGATCATCGCGGGGGTGTTCAACTTTGAGAAGGCGGAGTACTTCGAGATCGAGGACGCTTCGGTTCGTCATGCGCCGAAGGTGAGCTTCTGATCTCAAGTAAGTGTTGCTTGTGTGTTACGCGGCTTTGCGAGGCTGATCTGGTGAAGCGACCAGGTCGGCGAGGTGGTGCTGCGGCGAGTCGAACTCTACGGCGATGCGCTGGCGGTTGGAGTTGGGGAGTGGGGTGACGCGGACGACGCGGACGCCGATCATCTTTGAGGCTTTGAGGATTGGGCAGTCGGGGGAGTTGAACGCGAGTGCGAGCCGGTCGCCTTCGTGGGTGACGCGAGCGGAGTCGATGACGAGCGCGGCGCCGGCGGGAGAGATGTCGATTGTTTTGGCGGGCGCGTACATGGTGTGGGCGCTTCGTCGTGCTTTGCAAGCGATCTCGGTGGCGACGCGGTTGTAGCGTCGGCGTTCGGTTGTGTTCATGTCTTGGCCCCTTGGAACGGATGGGTGTTGTAACTTGTTGCGTGAACGCAGGTTCGCGCTTGGTATAGGTATCGGGCGTGCGGGACGGGGGAGTTGAGGGAATGATGGCGTAAAGTCCTTGATCATGGGACTTTGGGTCTTTTTAAGGGGTTGTTTAGGGGGGTCTTGAGGGGGTGATGGGGTTTGCGGGCTGTTATTGAGGGTTTGGGAGGGGGAGGTCGAGGGTGGATTTGAGGACTTGGGCTTTGGTGAGGGTCTCGTTCCACTCGGCTTCGGGGTCTGAGTCGGCGACGATGCCGGCGCCGGTGTGGTAGGTGAGGGTGGCGGATTCGAAGGCGTGCGGGGAGTATTTGGAGGGGGTGCCTTGGATATGGAGGGTGCGGATGTTGACGGCGGATTTGAAGGAGCCGTCGGGCGCGAGGGCGATGGTTGAGCCGCAGTAGGGGGCGCGGGGGGTGGTGCTTTGGTGTTCGAGTTCGTGGATGATCTGCATCGCGCGGACTTTGGGGGCGCCGGTGATTGATCCTGGCGGGAAGGTGGCGCGGAGGATGTCGGCGAGGGTGAGGTGATCGCGGAGCGTGGACTGGATGGTCGCGGTGGCTTGGTGGACGGAGTTGTGGTGGGTGTGGACGGCGCGTGGGTTGGTGACGCGGACAGAGGAGGGGATTGAGATGCGCGCCAGGTCGTTGCGCATGAGGTCGATGATCATGTTGAGTTCGGCGCGGTCTTTGGGGTTGTGGTAGAGGTCGGAGGGGTTTGTTGATGCGGGGCTGGTGCCTTTCATCGGGATGGTGGTGAGGGTGCGCGTTGGAGCGTCGTAGGTGAGGAAGGTTTCGGGAGAGAGGGAGATCACGGCGTGGCGTGATTGGTCGTTATCGAAGCATGTGAAGGAACCCATCTGGGGGTTGGAGCATTTGAAGAGGTGGGTTGCGAGGGCGTGGGCGTCGCCTTGGAAGGGGACGGTGATTGGGTGGGCGAGGTTGACCTGATAGATGTCTCCGGCGGCGATGTAATCGAGGGCGCGGCGGACGATGTTGGTGTAATGGGATTTGGGGGTGAGGGTGAGCTGGTCGGGGGTGATGGACCAGTGGGGTTGGTTGGTGCTGTTGGTTAAGGGTGATGGAGAGCACCGCTGGGCGATGATGTGGGGGAAGGTTGAGTGTGTTGGGTTGACGGTGGGCTCGATGGTGTGGGCGAGGTCGTATGCGAGGGTGATGATCCAGTGGTGGTTGGGGTGGGAGTCGAGGTGGGACTGGAGGGTGGTGATTGGATCGGGATCGGTAGGAGTGATGAGGTGGGTGTGGAGGATGGTGAGGGGGGATGCCACTGAGAGATTGGGCGCGAGGAGGGCTTGGGCGGTGTGTTGTCGCTGGGTGTGAGGCGGGGATGGGTGGGCGGCTTGGGTCAAGGTGTATGGTATGTCTGGTGCCGGGGTTGGCATACACTGGAATATGCGTGCGCGCGGGTGTTTCGTGTGTTTTGCTTGTTTCATAACGGGCTGGTCGGGGGGGCGGTTCGAGAAAGTGTGTCATGGCAAAGAAGAAAGGTTCGAAGAAAGTGTCTAAAGCCGCAGCGAAGAAGAGTCGTAAGAAGGTGACGAAGAAAGCCGGGAAGAAGGCAACGACCAGATCGACGAAGAATGCAGCGCGGGACGGGCACAAGAAAGCCGCGAAGAAGGTTGCGAAGAAATCAAGCAAGCGCGTAGCGAAGAAGACTGCAAAGAAATCGTCGGCGAAGCGTCATGCCGGGACGGCACGCAAGAGCGCTGCACGCAAGAGTGGGAAGAAGGTTGCACGCAAGGTTGGGGGGAAGAAGGTTGTCAAGAAGCGCATCATCGCGGGCAAGCTGGTCTACAGCTTTGGCGCGAAGACCGATGGTGATGGATCGATGCGCGAGCTGCTTGGTGGGAAGGGCGCGAACCTCGCGGAGATGACATCGATTGGTTTGCCTGTTCCTCCTGGGTTCACGATCACTACCGATACATGCGCGGCGTACTACAAAAACAAGCGGAAGCTTCCCAAGGGATTGATGGACGAGGTGGGGCGTCACATGCGGGCGCTGGAGAAACAACGCGGGAAGAAGTTTGGTGACGAGCGTGATCCGCTGCTCGTTTCGGTGCGGAGCGGTGCAGCGGTATCGATGCCTGGCATGATGGACACGATCCTGAACCTCGGTCTGAATGACAAATCGGTGAAGGGGCTCGCGGAACTGACGGGCAACGAGCGCTTTGCGTACGACGCGTATCGTCGGTTGATCAACATGTTTGGTGATGTGGTGATGGGAGTTGGGCACCACTTCTTTGAGCAGGCGTTCGATGTCGTTAAGGCGCGGTACAGCGCGACAGAAGACACGGATGTTCCTGCAGAGGGGTTGAAGGAGCTCTGCGACTCATACAAAGCGGTGTACCAGATGCATGTGGGTAAGAAGTTCCCGCAGAATCCGATGGTGCAGCTCAAGGCAGCGATAGAAGCGGTGTTTGGTTCGTGGAACTCTGATAAGGCGATCTCGTACCGACGCATCGAGGGCATGAGCGGGCTCAACGGCACTGCGGTCAATGTTCAGACGATGGTGTTCGGGAATATGGGTGATGATTGCGGGACAGGGGTCGCGTTTACGCGGAATCCGTCGACGGGTCAGAACAAGTTCTTTGGTGAGTTCCTGATCAATGCGCAGGGTGAGGATGTGGTTGCGGGGATCCGGACGCCTTCGCCGGTGTCGGAGATGTCCAAGTGGGACAAGAGCTCGTACAGGCAGCTGATCGAGATCAAGGGGATCCTTGAGAATCATTATCGTGATGTGCAGGATATTGAGTTTACGATCGAGAGCGGTCAGTTGTTCATGCTGCAGACACGCACGGGCAAGCGCACGGGGAACGCGGCGGTGAAGATCGTGTGTGATATGGTGCGTGAGAAGTTGATCACGGAGCAGGAAGCGCTGGTTCGTATTCCTGCGGGTGATCTGACTCAGTTGTTGCTGCCGAGCTTTGATCCGGCGGCGAAGGATCTGAACAAAGCGTTGACGGTTGGTCTCCCAGCGTCTCCAGGTGCATCGGTTGGTCATCCGGCGTTTACGGCGGATGAAGCGGTCGAGCGCTCGATGAAAGGCGAGAAGGTGATCCTTGTTCGGAAGGAGACGAGTCCTGAAGATGTGGACGGGATGCACAGCGCGGTCGGTATTCTGACAAGCACAGGGGGCATGACCTCGCACGCGGCGGTCGTTGCTCGCGGGTGGGGCAAGTGCTGTGTCGCCGGTGCGGGATCGGTTCACATCGATGAGAAGGGTGGGACCTTCACTGTTGATGGGCGGACATTTGGGCGCGGCGATCTGATTTCGATCGATGGATCGACGGGCGAGATCTTCGCGGGATCGATCTCGACTGTTGAACCCAAACTCAGCGGCGACTTTGCGAAGGTCATGCGCTGGGCGGATAAGTATCGCACGCTCAAGGTGCGTACAAACGCGGACTCTCCGAAGGACGCGGCTCGTGCTCGTGAGTTTGGGGCTCAGGGGATCGGTCTGACACGCACGGAGCACATGTTCTTCGAGGGTGATCGGATCGTTGCGATGCGTGAGATGATCTTGTCTGAGAACACTTCGGATCGCGAGAACGCGCTTGCAAAGTTGCTCCCTTATCAGCGGGAGGACTTTGTGGGGATCTTCACGGCGATGAAGGGGTTGCCTGTCACGATCCGTTTGCTTGATCCTCCGCTGCACGAGTTTTTGCCTCACGAGCAGGAGGCGATCCAGCGCGTCGCGAACAACCAGAATGTGTCGGTTGATGCGGTGCGGCGTCGGGTCGCGATGTTGCATGAGAGCAATCCGATGATGGGTCATCGTGGGTGTCGACTCGCGATTACTTATCCGGAGATTCTTTCGATGCAGGTGCGCGCGATTGTCGAGGCGATGATCGAGTGCGACAAGAAGAAGATCAAGGCGGTCCCTGAGATCATGATCCCGCTTGTTGGGACGCATCAGGAGCTGAGTCTTTTGCGCGAGCAAGCGATTGAGGTGATCCGCGAGGTTAAGCGCGAGCACAAGATCAAGAAGAAACTCAACATCTCGATCGGCACAATGATCGAGATCCCTAGAGCGGCGCTGACTGCGGATGAGATCGCAGAGCACGCGGACTTCTTTAGTTTCGGGACCAATGACCTGACTCAGCTCGCGTTCGGATACTCGCGTGACGACATCAACTCGTTCCTTCCTGATTATGTTGGTCGCGAGATTCTTCCTGAGGATCCGTTCCAGTCACTGGATCAGACTGGTGTTGGTCAGCTTGTCTCGATGGGTATTGAGAAGGGACGCGGCGCGAAGGGTGGATTGAAGATCGGTATCTGTGGTGAGCACGGCGGTGATCCGAAGAGTGTTTGGTTCTGTCACAAGGCGGGATTGGACTATGTGAGTTGCTCGCCGTTCCGTGTTCCGATTGCACGATTAGCGGCGGCGCAGGCGGCGATTATGCACGGCTGATCTTTTGTATAGTTTTGAGTGATGAGCCCGGTTTATGCCGGGCTTTTTTGTTATGTTCTTATTTGGAGAGTTCTGATGGCGAAGAAATCGATCTTTGAGTTGGATTTGGTGCGTATCGCGAAGTGGCATCGTCGCAGTGCGTTGGTTGTCTGGGTGTTGGTGTTTACATGGATTGGGATGATCTTGACATCCATGAACTCGATCGCGGTGCCTGAGATGATTTCGTTTTTGGTGACGATTGTGTATTTGCTGTCTTTGGTGTTGGGTATGGTCTTTGTGGTGATCTTGCAGCACGCGTGTGGTGCGAGTGCGATTGAGTTGGTGTTCTATTCGTTATTGACGCTGTTGTTGTCGTTTTTGATGATGATCGCGACATTGTCGCGTGCGGGGACGATACTGACTCTTGCGGGGGTGAAGCCGGGGTTTGTGGGTATCAAAGGCGATGACTTGGATCGGCTTCAGCCTGGGCATTGTCGTGGGTGTGGGTATAGCCGAGAGGGTATCGAGATTCTGCAAGCATGTCCTGAGTGTGAGCGTGTGCCTCAGGTGATCTGAGTTAGTTGTGTTCGATTGTGATTTCGTTAGTGGCGAGGCTTTGCTCGAGTGAATCTGCGAACTCAGCGATGTTGTCTGATTGGTCTTTGAGATGGTGGTTCCAGAAGGCGAGGGTGGCGTTCTGGACGATTTGGACATGTGTGGGGTTTTCTGGGCCTTGGTCTGGGAGGGGGAGGACTCGGCCGGCGATGCCTCCGAAGTTGTGGTAGGCGTCGTTGATCCAGAGGAGGGTATGGGTGTTTGGTGGGGAGTGGTCGTAGGGTTCGCGGCGCCAGGTGGCGGGTTGTCCTTCGCGTCCTTCGTCGTTGTCGCCGGTGATGGTGAGGGCGGGTCCTTGGAAGTTGTCCCAGGCGTCTTTGGTGAAGAGTCCTCCGGTGCCTTGTGGTGAGATGAGGAGGGCGCAGGTGGTGCGTGGGTCTGTGAAGTCTTGTGGTCCGAGTGGGTCGGTGCCGTTGATGAGCTGGGAGGTGAAGGCACCGTAGGAGTGTCCTCCGACCCCTATTCGGTCGCGGTCGATGGCGTTGCTTTGGAGTGGGGTTTGTTTTTCGATCTCATCAATTGAGTCGATAATGAAGGAGATGTCGCGGGGGCGGTTGTACCAATCAGAAAAATCGAATCCCGCGGCGGGTTTGTTTGCTTTGCGGTCTTGGATTCGTTCTCGGATTGATTTGAGTCTTCGGTCGCGTTTTTGGTGTTGTTGATTGAGTGGGTTGATGATGGAGTCGGTGTGTGTTGTGAGGATGACGATGTAGCCGTGGGTTGCCCAGTGTTGTGCCAGGGGGTTGTAGTTGAGTCCTGATCCGCCGTAGCCGTGGGAGAAGATGATTGTTGGTGTGTTGAGTGCGTGGCTGCTTGGGTGGAGGATGCGGATGTGGAGGTCTTTGTCGCGTTCATCGTCGTGGAGGACAACAGTGTGTTCTATGACAAAGTACTTCTGTTGTTCGGTGCTATGGGATACGGAGGATGGTGGATCGGTGGGCGGAGTGCTTTGGGCGGGTGCATGAGCGCATGAAAGCGCG
>WUAJ01000038.1 GCA_009827215.1 Phycisphaeraceae bacterium | reverse complement strand
GTTTCTGTAATAACTTGCACACTCGCCGGATCATATTGTAATACACTGTTCACGGGAGTACCAGTGATGTCGATAGAAGATTTCATCGCCAAAGTCAGTGAGCAACTGACCCCAACCGAGCGCCGAATTGCGTCATTCGTGCTTGAGGATCCCACCCTATTGGCATTTGGAACGGTATCGGACCTCGCGGAGCGTGCTCAGACCAGCCGACCTTCGATCGTGCGATTCGCGACCAAACTCGGCTTTGAGGGTTATACGGATCTTCAGAACTGGATCCGAAGTGAGCTTGCGAATCAGTTGACCAGTCCGAGTGCTCGAATACGGCAGCAGCCTGGAAACCTGACTCCTACCAGAGCAGGAATCCAAGAGTCTGTCCAGCAAGTGTTCCATTCCTTGGATGACACTCGGCTGGGTCGATTAGCGTCTCCGATAGTCAAAGCTCGGAATATCTGGATCCTCTCAGGTGAAACATCGATGGCGGGCGCGATTGTGCTCCGGAGCGGGTTATCGATGGTCCGCTCGGATGTCCATCTCGTTGAAGAACATTCCACTGGGCGAGAACTCAGCAGCGCCACCGATCGGGATGTCGCTGTTGTATTTGATTTCACACGTTACAGAAGATACTCAATCACGACGGCACGGACACTGGCTGATATGGGGGTCGAGATTGTTGCGATTACTGACGGTCCGCTCTCCCCGCTCGCTGCGATAACTCAGAACTGGTGCGAGTTGAAGATCCCAGCGGTTGGACCATTCGACAGTTCTGTCCCAGCGGTTATCGCTTCCGAACTCATCGTTGCACGGGTTGTCAGATTGCTGGGCAAAGAAGCCCATCATCGGATTGATCGGCTTGAACAACTCTGGCAATCGACTGAAACTTTCCTTGAATACAGTCCTCGCCGATCACATCAGGATTAATCAATCACTTTCCTCAACAACTGGGAAGTAAATCGCAATCGTCGTCCCTTGACCTGGTGTTGACGCGATGTTCAGCTTGCCCCCCAGTTCCCGTACGATTCCGGCGACTACGGCGAGCCCCAATCCCGTCCCTTGTCCACGAGGCTTGGTTGTGAAGAACGGATCGAATACCCGATCTTGTATCTCTTTCGGGACTCCTTTGCCTTGATCTGTGACCAGCAGCCAAACCCCGCTGTTTTCCTTTGCGAGGGAGACGCTTATCGTTTGCCCAGGCTCGGAGGCGTCGCGAGCGTTGATGATCAGGTTACTGAGTATTCGCTGAAGATCAGTATTCTGAGCTCGAATGAATATCTGCTCATCTGGGACATGACCGGACAATGTAAACTTCGGAGAAATCAACGATCCCAAGGTAGCGATTGATTCTTCTACGGCTTGACAGAGATCGGTGCGTTCCTCAGTGCCTAATGGATCCGAGTTGTCTTCTCGTGCAAAGCGCATCAAGGATTTCGTCAGGGACTGGACACCGTCCATCGATTCCTCTAAACCAATGATGGCTTGCTTTGTCGGATCATTGGGGCTGCTGATTTGCGATTTGATTACGGAAAGATATGCTCGCGCCGCGATAGCAAGGTTTCCGAAGTCGTGAGCGACTCCACCGGCCATGGTCCCAAGTGCTTCGACATGACTAAGCGCACGCATGTGCCGTTCATTCTCAAGCAGTGCCTCATATTGACGCTTCCGATGCTCAAGGATCGATGCGACGAAAAGCACGGTGAGTGTAGCAGGGACTAAAAACCCTTGTACAGCGAGTACATTCTGAGCTTCTGTTTGATCTTCAAGCTCAAAGGGGCTGATGTGATTTACGAGCGCCGAAAGCACAACGAGATTGAGAACGACGGTTGTTAAAGTCATTACCACAGCGCCGAATCGTGAAACCACCCAAGCATAGATCGGTAGCATAAACACGAGTTTGTAGTATTTGAACGCAGTACTATCGATCGGACTCGTGAAGAGAACAAGGGCGAGTACAGCGAACACTGTCAGCAAAAGAAATGCCTCAAGCATACGGCTTTGTTGCGAAACAGTACGATCCCATGAAGATGCAATCATGAGAATTGGTGTCGCAAAAATGAGTATGCCCATTACATCTGAATACCACCACTGTTGCCAACCCGCGAGCGCTGGGAAACCCTCTACTGAAAAGCTCAGAAGGCTTACGATGATCAATGAGACCACCGCTGTGTTGAGCACAATGGGAATGAGGATGTACATACCGAAAAGCTTGGGTTCGGATAATGGCCTTGCATTTGGGATGAGCAGCTTATAGGTGGTCGCAAAGACGATTGCCGTGATCGGGTTTGTTGCGAGTCCGACAAGCAAGAACTTGATGAAGCTCGGATCGGCTTGGAAGTTGTTTGAAACAACTCCACTTAAGAAGTCAATGACAGACGCGATGATGAGTATCTGAATCCAATGCTTTCGACTGAGCAATACCAAGGTCGCGCCCAGCACGCCGGTTGGGGGCCAGAGGATGCTGATCGATTCGACGCCGTATCCGAATGAATACCCAAGGAACTGAGAGGCTAAAAAAGCGACTGCAAACCACGAATAGGCCACATATGTGTAGTAGCGATCCTGAGGTTCTATGGCTGATTTCATCCGAGGCTGGTTGTTGATTTGACTCCCCATTGGATACCCTGTTTCAATATTTTTTGAACCTTAAGTGTTTTTACCTATATATGCAAGCAGTTTGATATACAATATGTACATGAAGGACACTGGCGATCAATCAACTCGAAAGTTGATTCGTATTCTAGTTGCGGATGATCACAAAATCGTTGCTGATGCGATCTGCACACTCCTTGAGACCACCGGCTGTATGGAAGTCGTGCACCGTGTGTATTCACCACAGGATATCGCGGAGAGCATCCGTTCCCATCAACCTGATATTGTGCTTTGTGATCTAGAAATGCCTGGGGGGGATCCACTTGAAGCGTGCGCTGAGGCTTTGCAGCACTGCCCTAAAGCAAAGATTGTGATACTCACTGCGTATCCAACTGATGCGCACATTGCTCGTGCGCTTAAGCTTCCTGTGATGGGATTCATGACTAAGCATGAACCGGCAGAGACTGTTGTAGATGGGTTGCTTGCGATTGCCGCGGGTCACGAGGTCTATTCTGATGAAGTCCGCGATCGCATGATTGATGACCGAGGCGATCGAATTAGAGAATCGAAAATCTTGAAGCTCTCACCTCGCGAAATCACAATCGTTCGGCTGGTTGCTCAAGGCATGACGAGTACACAGATAGCAGAAACGGTGTTTCGGTCTCCGAAGACTGTTGATAATCAGATTTCTTCTGCGTTTGCCAAAACCGGGTGCGCCAATCGGGTGGAACTCTCACGATGGGCGATCCGCGAAGGTCTCATCCAGCCTTGAGACAATGTTCAGGGAATTGACTTGCCGTGCGGATCTGTTGACGGTCCGGCGGGGGGTTGTGTCTTGAGATGCTCGAGTTGCTCAGCGGTATCGTGAACATGATCCGGAGCGAATCCTGCGTTCTCGACGAGGTAATACTCCCATAAGCGGTGTTTGCGAACGATAGCGGATGCCGTGTCCCTCCCTGACTGCGTAAGGCTCAGTTGTGACTGATCTTGCAAAAGCATTTTTTTGCGAACAGATGCTGCAATAGCCGAATCCACAGAACGGCCGATCAGCATTTGCTTGAGTGATCTGATTGTCACATTTTGTCCTGATTCTTCTGCTCTATACAGCGTGGCGAGCACATCATCGATGGCGATTCGAAGTGCGAGTTTCTTTCGACGGATGATGCGTGTGATCAATCCGTGTTTCGGAGCACCTATGATCGCAATGGCGAGGATCAATCCGGCGACCACGGACATGCTTCCTGCGGCATTGACAGCGTCCTTCCCAAACACCGCGGGAACTGCCGTAGCTGCGACATAACCACCTATTCCGCAGATGATTGAAACAACAACACTCATAGCTATCTGAGTGTGAAGCCGATCGGTCATGAGCCGAGCAGTCGCGGCGGGACAAATCAGCATCGCGATAACCAAGATCGAACCGACCGCTTCAAAGCTCGCAACCGTAGCGGCTGATACGAAAATCATGAGTAAGTAGTGAAGAAGTGTTGCATTAAATCCTTGCGTTGTCGAGAGTGCAGGATCAAATGCGGCGATCCTGAGTTCTTTAAAGAACACTCCAACAAAGATGAATGCGGCGACGACCATACTCAATAGTACATAAATCTGTCGTGGGACTTCACTCAAGTTCGAGAACTGGATCAGTTCACTGAGTTTCTGAGGCGCTCCATACCAGACCAACGTTTCGAGCTGACCATGGAGCACACAGTCCGCGTCGAGATCGATGTGGCGGACCGCGGCTCGTTCGATCAGTAACACTCCAAGAGCAAAGAGAGCACTGAACACCACACCCATCGCAGCCCCAGGTTCAACACGGGCATACTTCTTGACCAGCTCAACTAAAAGGACGGTCGTGACACCTGCGATTGCCGCTCCGAGGAACATGACCAGTGGGCTACGGGTTGAAGCAATCAGGAATGCGATCACGAGTCCTGGGAGCACGCTGTGGCTGATCGCGTCTCCCATCAAGCTCAGCTTGCGGAGTACGAGAAAGTTCCCCAGCAATCCGCACCCTACCGCCGCAAGCGTCGCGGCCAGCATCGGGAACAAATCTAGACCGATGTCGAACTGGAAGAATGGCGTGCTCATACCGAACTCTCATTGGGTTGTGGAATCATGATCCCGCGAGACGACAGGGTACGCTCCAGTTCGCTGACCAGTTCTTGCGAGAGCACATGCTCGACTTGATCGACGGACCAATCCACATGGCTCGGCGCGACATCTGCGTAACTCATCAAATACTGTTCCCACAAAGCGTGGTTACGACTTACCTGTGCCCCCCTGTTTGCGCCTGCTCTGGTGAGTTCAAAGCCCTCGCTCACTCGTACAACTTGCCCCTCGCTTAGTATTGATCGAATAAGTACCCAACGGAATGCAGGCGACCAAGCTCTGAATTGTGAAAGCTCTTTGAGCTCAACTTGAGTGATGACAAACTTGGCATTCTCATGCGCGTGCTCGAATAAGTGGTCCGCTTCGATTTGAAGCCGGAGCCGAATCCTGCGCCAAGTTGCGGAGATGATCCCGCGTGAAGGGGCTGCAATCATGCTGAATAGAAAGATACCGCTGCAGGTGAGAACAATGACCGCACCGGCCGGCTTCCGTGGGAGCAGCGCTGAGATTACAGAACCGAGATAGCCGCTCCCGGCTCCGATGAGTCCCGCGATGATCACCAGTTGCAGGAGTCGATCTGTCCACAACCTCGCAGCGACTGCTGGGATGATGAGCATCGCGACAACAAGGATGAGCCCCACTGCTTGAAGCCCCGCGACTGTGACAAGCACTACCAAGCCCATCATCACCAAGTCAATCACACTGACGGGCCAGCCGTCGACCTGTGCGAATGAGTCATTGAAACAAACAAGGGCGAACTCTTTGAGGAATAGAAAGGTCGCAAGCATTGCTGCGACCGCGATCCCACCCATGAGCAAGACATCTGGTGGCTGCATGGTCGCGGCTTGGCCGTAGATAAACTTATTCAATCCGGCGGATCCCGAAGCCGCGTTCGCTTGGATGTAGCTCAACCCCACAATCCCAGCTCCAAAGAACACACTCAGTACGATGCCGATCGCGGCGTCTTCTCGCAATCGTGAAAACCGAAGAATCGCTTGGATACAAAGGACCCCAATGATCCCGGAAGCTGCGGCGCCAAAGAGGAGTAGTGGGAGAGATTTGCTATTGACCCCAAGTGCTGTCGAAACGAGGAATGCGACTGTGATGCCGGGGAGTGTTGCGTGACTGAGTGCATCGGTCATCAAGGATCGCTTTCGGAGTAGAGCGAATACACCGATGATTCCTGCGGCGAGGCCGAGGAGCGTGGTCCCAAGGATCACAAGATTTGTGTTGTACCCTGATTGGAATGTGAGTGTTTGCAGTATCTCGCTCGCGCTCGGCATCTGATCATGAACTTCAGCAAATGACGAGGTGCCCAACGGATTCTGGATGGACGAAAGTAATAGCACCGCTATGTATTCCCGCTCGATGCACGCGCAACCGCCTCGGCAGCTTCGGCAAGAAGCGTGAGTCGTCCGCCGTAGGTTTTATGAAGATTCTCGCTCGTGAATACATCGCTTACTTCACCGGCAGCTACGACTCGCATATTGAGGAGGATCACTTCATCGAAATAATCTGGGACAGTCTGCAAATCGTGATGAACAACAATGACTGTTTTGTTGTTTTCCTTGAGCTTCCTGAGGACTTGCACGATCGCTCTCTCTGTTGCAGCATCCACACCAGCAAAGGGTTCATCCATGAAGTACAGATCCGCTTCTTGCGCTAAAGCTCTTGCTAGGAAGACACGCTGCTGCTGCCCGCCAGAGAGTTGGCTGATCTGACGATTCGCAAATTCGCGCATCCCGACTTGATCCAAGCAACTGAGCGCGGCTTCCTTGTGCTTTTTGGATACTGGTTTGCACCATCCGATCATTCTGTAACGCCCCATGCACACAACATCGAGCGCTGAGACTGGAAAGTCCCAATCCACACTCTCACGCTGAGGGACATAGCCAACTCTTGATCGGGCTTGTTTGTACGACAGTCCCCAGAACTCGACCTGTCCCGAAGCTCTCGGGATCAATCCGAGACAGGATTTGATCAGTGTGCTCTTTCCAGCGCCGTTGGGTCCAACGATCGCGATGAGTTTGTTTGGGGGAGCATCGTAATCGACATCCCAGAGGACGGGCTTGCGGTGGTACGCGACGGTCATCGCGTGGATCGAGAGCGGACTGTTCGCAGAGTGCTCTGGACGAGTGGCGAGTCCTTGACTCGACTCTTGGATGGTTGGATGGACTGGCATTACTCGGCCAGTTTCCCGTTGAGACCACGCTCTGGTGCTTGTCCACCAAGACCTCGCGCGATGGTTGTGACATTGTGGTCGATCATCCCGATGTAGGTTCCTTCATAGGTCCCTTGGTCACCCATCGCGTCTGAGAAGAGTTCGCCGCCGATCATCACCTCGTGCCCGCGTGCTTTCGCTCCAGCGATCAAAGCATTGATGTTTCTTTCTGAAACTGTGGATTCCACAAAGACGGCAGAAATCTCACGATCAACAAGAAGATTCACCAATCGTTCAATATCACGAACTCCCGCTTCAGATTCCGTGGATATCCCTTGAATCCCCACGACTTCAAATCCGTAACGCTGTCCGAAGTAGTTGAACGCATCATGTGCCGTGACGAGTACTCGCTGCTGCTGTGACACGCTTCCCAAAACTTCTTCTGCGTATTGATCGAGTGATTCCAGTTGGCGGAGATAGGCATCGGTATTGTGTTCGTATTTGACAGCATTCTGAGGATCAAACTCGATGAGTTTGCTCTTCACCACCTCCACTGCTTTCATCCATGCTGATGGATCCATCCAAACATGGGGGTCAAAGTGGCCCTCAAACTCGTCCGGCTCCAGCAAATATGACTGTTCGAGAATTTCTGTGACCGCGTGCACTTTCTTCCCGCTTGATGCGGCACGAACCAAGGAGTCCGTCATCTTTCCTTCGAGTAATAAGCCGTTGTAGAAAATGACATCAGCGGACATGAGCTTCTGTACATCCGAACGAGTTGGTTTGTAGAGGTGTGGATCTACACCGGATCCCATGAGATTTGTGACATCCGCATGATCCCCGGCGACATTGCGGGTGATATCTGCAATCATGCCGACCGTTGCGACGATGTTCGAGCGTCTAGTTTCCGGTTGAGATTCCGATTGACACCCGGCAAGAAGTAGACTTGCGAGGATGAATACGAAATGAAACATGCGAGTGATTTTCATCAGAAACCTCTACGATTGTTGGATTCAGAATCCCTATTGTAGCATCGGTTACATTTTTGTCAAATCAAGACCTGTATGCACCTCGTCGGGCGTTTCGTACCTATTTCTGGGCTATTTTCTTGAATGCAGCGAGGGTTGCCGGACTGACATGATGCTCGATCCCCTCGGCATCTACAGCCGCCGCGGCTTCATCAACGCCGATCGCAATCAGGAACTGATACACGATGTCGTGGCGCTCTTTGCACTCCTGAGCCATCTGTCTTCCAGCCGAAGTGAGCTCAACGGGCTTGTACGGTTCGGTAGTAAGGAGCCCATCGCGTTCGAGACGCTGAACGGTCTTAATGACAGTGACATGCGTAACTCCGAAGTATTCTGCGAGATCGGTAACGCGGCAGGAACCGTTGGACTCGATCAACTCGGCTACCGCTTCAACATAATCCTCAGCGATCTCCATCGCGTGATCACGCCGAGTTCTTTCGAATGCCGGTGTGTTTGGGTTGGGATCTGCCAAGCGGTTCCTTTCACAGCGTACTTCCAACAGTATACGGGACCACTTGAATCAGAGGATTACCAGTTTAAGAGATAGCCAAAGATCAAGGGTGCGACGATTGTCGCGTCAGACTCGACTATGAAACTCGGGGTGTCTACAGCGAGTTTCTCCCATGTAATCTTCTCGTTTGGGACAGCTCCGGAGTATGAGCCGTAGCTGGTCGTCGAGTCACTTATTTGACAGAAGTATCCCCAGAGCGGCACATCGAGCTCCATGTCCTGACGCATCAACGGCACAGCGCAAATCGGGAAATCTCCAGCAATCCCACCACCGATCTGGAAGAAACCGATGCTGGCACCCTGAGATTCTTTTTTGTACCAGCTCGTGAACTCCATCATGTACTCGATGCCTGATTTGACAGTACTCGCGCTTTGGATCGTCCCATTCAGAACTTCTGCAGCGAATATGTTCCCACAGGTCGAGTCTTCCCATCCTGGGACTACCATTGGGAGGTTGCATTCCGCGGCCGCGAGCAACCAAGAGTTCTTTGGATCAGTTTGGTATTCAGCCTTGAGCAGTCCCTCATTGAGGATCTCATAGAGAAACTCGTGAGGGAACTTGCGATCACCTGATTCGGATGCTTGCTTCCATTTACCAATGAGATGGTGCCCCAGTTTGCGGAACGCCTCTTCTTCAGGGATACAAGTATCGGTGACCCGATTGAGATGTCTGTCCAAGAGATCTTGCTCATCGCTTGGAGTTAAGTCACGGTAGTTTGGGATTCGCTCGTAATGATCGTGAGCGATGAGGTTGTAAACATCCTCCTCCAGGTTCGCACCTGTACAAGAGATCCCGTGGATCTTGCCGCTGCGGATCATCTCAGCGAGAGATCGACCAAGCTCGGCTGTGCTCATCGCTCCGGCAAGGGTAACGAGCATCTTCCCGCCTTGATCGAGGTGAGCCTCGTATGCCTTTGAGGCGTCAAGAGCCGCGGCTGCGTTGAAGTGCCGGAAGTGCTCTTCCATAAATGCGCGGATAGTCATTGCTTCGCTCCAATCAAGCACCCGACGGGTCGGATGGCAATTTGCTTATGAAGAAAATCATACCCATCGTGTAATCGCACGATCAGATCCGGCGATACAATTCGGCATGCCGAAAACATTGCCCAACATGAAGGCTGATCAATCCGATACCGAATCGAAGTTACCCGTTACGGACTCGTTTTGGACCGCATCGGATTCGGAGCAGATTTACCGTTCCCAAGCATGGGGACAGGGCTATTTCTCTATCCATGATGATGGGCACATGTATGTGCATCCAATGGGCATTGAGCGCGTTGGAATTGATCTGCATCAAATTATTGAAGGCTTGAGCGAGCGTGGCATTCAGACACCGGTGTTATTGCGATTTACGGATATCGTGGATCACCGTCTACAGACTCTCAAGAGTGCTTTCGCTCAAGCGATTGAAGAGAACGACTATCAAGGCGGGTATGTCGCCGCGTATCCAATCAAAGTGAATCAGCAGCATCAGGTTGTTGAAGAAGTGGCTCGATATGGACACCAACTCGGATATGGTCTGGAAGTCGGTTCAAAACCCGAACTCCTTGCCGTGATGGCGATGACAACCGATACTCCGGGTCAGTTTATCATCTGCAATGGATTCAAGGATGCGCAGTACATCGAGGCCGTCATCCTCGCTCACAAGCTTGGACGAACAATCATCCCAGTAGTGGAGAATATTCGTGAACTCGATTTGATCATCAAGTTCGCGGAGAAACATGGTGTTCATCCAAGGATTGGTGTGAGAGTCAAACTGGCATCAGCCGGCTCTGGACGATGGGCAACATCGGTGGGGATCAAAAGCAAGTTTGGATTGACAATCACTGAACTTCTCCACGCGGTCCAAACACTCAGAGATCACGACATGCTGGACTCCCTTGAACTCCTGCACTGCCACTCGGGGAGTCAGCACCAAGATATCAGCACGATCAAATCCGCAATCACTGAGCTCGTACATGTGTTCACGCAGCTCCACGAAACAGGCGCGAAACTCAAATACCTTGATGTAGGCGGCGGATTGGGAGTGGACTACCAAGGATCTGCGTCCGATCAAGCGTCTTCGATGAACTACTCGCTTGAGGAGTACGCTTCGGATGTGATTTATCGTATTGGTTCGATCTGCACGGCCAAGGATATCGACCATCCGACAGTCGTGACAGAATGCGGACGAGCGATGGTTGCGTATTCATCGGTGCTCGTGTTCAATGTGCTCGGCTCAACAGGACCAAGCGACCTGATTGATCCTGATTTGGTCGTTCACGATGACAATCCGAGTGCCCCACAGCCACTACGCGATCTCAGGCACGCTCTCAATGCACTCAGAGAAGGCTCACAGAATCTCGCTGAGATTTACCACGACACTACCAGAGCACGAGGGGATGCGATGTCGCTATTCTCATTGGGGTATCTTTCTCTCGAGCATCGGGCAGAGGTCGAACGATTGTTTTGGACCGTTTGCTCGTTGATCCAATCCGCATGTTTGGACATGGAGGAAGTTCACGAACCTCTTGCTGGGATCGATGATCTCATGAGCGAAACATACTTCGCGAACTTCTCCCTCTTCCAGTCACTCCCTGACACTTGGGCGATCGACCAGTTATTCCCGATCGCGCCAATCCATCGACTCAACGAGGAACCCACCAAGCGTGCGGTACTCGCTGATATCACCTGTGATTCTGATGGGAAGATTGACCTGTTTGTATCAGATACTGGTCATCCTGAGCACACATTGAATGTGCATGAGATTGTGGATGATCAGCCGTATTACTTTGGGGTATTCCTAGTGGGCGCGTATCAGGAAACACTCGGAGATCTCCACAATCTCTTCGGCGATCCGCACGCGGTTCATATTGAGATTGAAGACGATGAATGGTCCATCCGTGAAGTTGTCAAAGGCGACACCATCTCCGAAGTGCTCTCCTATGTGCAGTTTGAACCAGATCGGCTCGCAAGATCGCTCGAAAAGGAGTGCGAGCGAGCGGTGAAACGCAAGGCGATGACCGTTCGTGAATCACGGATTCTGTCGGAGTTCTACGAATCGGGACTCAATGGGTATACCTACCTGAATCCAGAAGACAAAATTTCCTGAAAGCGTAGAGCATGCCCGGATTTCTGGACATCCCGGATCAGTTTTGTACAGCACAGTCATATGTGCAAGTCATCCCAGTACCTTACGACGCGACTTCAACATATCGGAAAGGCGCTGACAAGGGTCCTCAAGCGATCATTGATGCGTCATCGCAAATAGAGTGGTACGACATACAGACTAACGCTGAGCATTTCGAGCAAGGCATCTTTACCCAGTACCCTGTTAACTGCAGCGCCCAAGATCCAATCGAACTGGCGCCACTGGTTCGGCAGCGAGTTTCAAAAGCACTCAGCAATGACCAGTTCCCTGTTGTGCTGGGAGGAGAGCATTCGGTTTCGATTGGTGCGATTCAAGCCGCGGCTGATCATGTCGACAAGCTCACTGTCTTGCAGGTTGATGCTCATGGCGATACACGAGAGTCTTACCATGGATCGACTCATAATCATGCATGCGTGATGGCAAGAGCTCGCGAGGTTGCTTCGATCGTGCAGGTCGGGATCCGCGCGATCGATCTAGAAGAACTTGATGGAATGGATGCTGAGCGTGTGTATTTTGGTCATCAAGTGGATCAGTGGACGCGTGAGCACGATCTGAGTTGGATGGATCGCGTAGTCTCACAGCTCGATGAGCATGTTTACCTCACGATTGATCTCGATGCCTTTGATCCGTCCTTCATTCCGAGCACCGGAACCCCGGAACCTGGAGGGTTGGACTGGTTTACCGTCAACGAGCTTGTTCGGCGAGTTGCTCAACAACGCACGATCATTGGATTTGATGTGGTGGAACTGTGCCCGAATCCGAACCATCATGCCTCGGACTTCATCGCAGCGAAGCTGGTCTATCGAGTGATCAGTGAGATTCTCTCTGCTCGGCGTACTTAGGCGCTGCACGCCTGCTCGGTTTTTTGAGCATGCAGTTCTTCTGCGAGAGTCTCGATCGCGCCTTTGAGCACTGTGATTGATTGTAAATATTCTTCGAGCACCAGATGTTCATCCGGGCGATGATCCAGAGCACTATCTCCAGGGCCGTAGGCAGCGATAGGACACTCCCAGACTGGAGCGACCACATTCAAATCTGCGGTTCCGGTCTTGAGCTTTGGCCGAGGTCGGCTCCCGATTGTACGGATCGATGTTGAGATCGCACGGACTACAGGATCATTGCGACCCGTTGCATGTGCATTCTCAGACCCGCTGAATGCGAGTTCGATCTGTTCGTTGCTTTGCTGCTGCAATATAGACTGCATTTGATCAGCTTGGATCTGTATTGGCAAGCGGAATCCAGTGCGTATATGCGCTCGCTGTGTGAGTCCATCGGATTCAGAATCCATGCTAAGCACGCTCGCTTGCACTTGATCAAATACACTATCATGACCAGAGTTTAGCTCTGCAACTCGATCTGTGATTCCACGCCACCATTGCATGAGCAAGTCAGGCGCAGAGAGTTCTTCGCCAGCCGAGTGCGCATTGGAGATGTTGACGGATGCCTCGCAGAGTAGTCTGCCCTTGTATCCGAGAGTGACACCATCGAAGCCGCTTGGTTCACCGATGATACACGCGTAAGGTGAATGCTTGTTCACGATGTGACGCGCTCCAATAGACTCCGCGGCCTCCTCTCCCACCGCTCCGATGACACTCACCCGAACATTGTCTGCGAGATCAGCGACTGATGCCGCGGCGAGCATCGCAGCGAGTGGTCCCTTCGCATCAACTGATCCTCTGCCATGCAAGATTCCATTCTCGATTCTGAATGGGATGTCTCCTGGCACGGTATCGATATGACCAAGCAGCATCAGATGTACGGAATTCTCATTAATTGCCCGACCACGCTCTGCGATTGCGTTCCCCACTTCGTCGATGACCGTTTCGAATCCCATTCGTTTCGCGTGCTGTACAAATACATTGGAGGCGCTAAGTTCATCTCCAGAGATACTCGGTGTCGCGACCAGCTCGTAGAGCAGTTGGATGTCAGGATTGCTCAGTTCTTCGGCATTCATGTCACCGGCTCCAAAGAGAATCGAGTTCCTGCTCCGCTCCGAGCCCGCTCGATTGGACGATCTCCACCAGCAGAGCCAATGGTGACATGTGCTACACCGCCCTCGAGCGCCTCTTGAGCCGCGAGGACCTTGTTCTTCATGCGACCCTTCGCGGCGTTGTGTGCGAGATCCATGGATTGGATATCGATTTCATGAATCATTGAATCGGTGTCATCTGGATCGTTGAGTAGACCAGAAACATTGGAGAGCAGAAGCAGTTCATCGGCATTGAGTGCCCGCGCCGTTGCCGCCGCAGCACGATCGGCATCAACATTGATAGCGACACCCTCAGGGGTGACCGCTGGAGGGGTAAGGACCGGGACGAGTCCGGCATCGAGCAGCGAGTACAAGAACTCAGCATTCACCGATTCGACGCGCCCTGTAAGGTCATCTCGGATAATCATGGTCTGTCCATCAACAACCGATCGGATCGCAGACTTGCGCTTCCCAACCCAGATACCTGCATCGATGCCGGAGAGGCCGATCGCGTTAATCCCTGAAGCCTGGAGGCTCTCGACAACGGTTTTGTTGACCTTGCCACAGTACACCATCTTGAAAATATCGAGTGTCGCTCGATCAGTCCTGCGCGACTGATGTCCGCTCGGACTGGTAATGGTCTGCGTAGGGTGACCGAGTAGCTCAGCGAGTTGGTTGGTTTCATGTGATCCGCCGTGAACCAGAATGACTCGCATTCCGGATTCATGGAGCTCAGCAATCTCAGGCGTGAGGTTTGTGGGGTCAATGCCCTCTCCGCCGCCGACTTTGATGACGATGGTGTGTGGTTGGGTACTCATGGTGCTCTCTTTATGCGGGGTGAAGTCCTGGGAATCCCAATCCTGCTGTTTCTGGGAATCCGAGTGCGATATTCATGGATTGGACAGCTGAACCTGCGGCTCCTTTGACAAGGTTGTCAATGGCGCACAGCGAGATGATCCTTCCGGAAATTGGATCTACGCTGAATCCAACATCCGCATTGTTGGATCCAACAACAATACGAGGATCCGGGAAACGGTTCGGTCCTGAACGATCAGCGATGATCCGGACAAAAGGCTCGTTGTTGTACGTCCCACGATAAAGCTTCCAGAGATCCTTGGTTTCGAGTCGCTCAGTTGGTTCGATGTGTGCAGTGCAAAGCACGCCGCGGACCATGTCGATCGCTGTAACTGTCGCGTCGAGATCCAACTGTCCGAGTGATTGGTTGACTTCTGCGAGATGTCGATGCCCGAATGCGCTGTAAGTCCGAGCCGTACGGGCGCGAACTGGATGATGTGAACCCGCATTGGCCTCGGCGCCGGCTTCGGATGATCCTACTTTGATATCTGCGATGCATCTCTTGATCAACCCTGCTCGTGCGAGCGGGAGCAATGCGATTGTCATCGCGGTTGCGTTGCAACCCACTCCTGAGATCAAGCTGGCACCACTCAGTTGATCTCGTGAAATCTCGGGGAGTCCGTACACCACTTCTGAGAGTGCTTGGGGTGACGGATGCTCTTCGCCG
>WUAJ01000037.1 GCA_009827215.1 Phycisphaeraceae bacterium | reverse complement strand
ATCTCCACACCACCGGTTGAACGACAGATCCCATCTGTACTGCGCGGAACCGTCGGCGCCGAAGCGCGCATCCTCGGAAACAACCCAACACTCGTCTCAGGGATTGGCTTCGTCGTCGGCCTAGAAGGCACAGGCGGGCTCACGATGCCCGAGCAGTACGCCGCACACCTCGAACGCATGATGGGACTCAGCGGCGTCAGCGTCGCGAACGACAACCCTCAGTCGCCGCTCTACGGCAAAAGCCCTCGCGAACTCCTTCAAGACCCAAACACAGCAGCCGTCATCGTCCAAGCCGCCGTCCCTCCAGGATCAAGCAGCGGAGACAGCTTCGATGTCTATGTCCGAGCAATTAATGCGACCAGTCTCGAAGGTGGCAAACTCTGGACCACCGAACTCCGTGTCGGACCACCTGCTTCATTCAACGACAAGCAAGCACATGTGCTCGGAAAGGCAAAGGGACCGATCTTCCTCAACCCATTCGCGGAACCAGGCGTCCAGATGGGTGGAATCTCTCGCAACATCGGACGCGTCCTCGACGGCGGATACACCACCGGCGATACCGAGATTCAGATCATCCTCGACAACCCATCACACCAACGCGTACGCCAGATGGTGAGTTCGATCAACTCCGCGTTCCCAGCGGATCGCATCGACCGATTCAAAACCGCGCGAGGCGTCGATGAATCACTCATCGTCGTCCAGATCCCATCGAGATACCAAGACCGTCGGGACGATTTCCTTCAACTGATCTCTCACCTCACCATCGATCCGTCATTCCCAGAGGTCTACGCGCAGCGTTACGCCGAAGCACTGAAAACCGATGCATACCTCGCCAACGACATGTCATGGTGTCTAGAAGCATTGGGTGAGCGAGCACTCAACGCAATTCGTCCGCTGTATGACCACCCAGAAGCAGCGCCCCGACTCGCCGCACTCCGCGCCGGAGCGGGATTGCGAGATCCAATGAGTGTCGATGCACTCTCCAAGATCGCACGCGAGGGTCCCGAGAGCTTGCGGACAGACGCGATCGCGCTGCTCGCACGAGTTGAAGACTCACTCATCCCAGACAAGGTCTTGCGTGAGTTGCTCGAATCTGACCGACTCAATGTCCGTGTCGAAGCCTACGAGGGGCTCATGGATCGCGCCATGAGCGCACGCAAGCGTCAGATCGCACGCAGCCTTAGTAATCGAGAACGAGGGGGCGTAGGACTCGACCAACAAATCGATGTCCTCGCACGAGTCCAGCTCCCCGCAGATCCAGTTCGCGGTGTTTCCAGAAAGCTTGTCGCCGGAAAGTTTTTCCTCGACACCGTCCCTTTCGGCGAACCATTGATCTATGTCACTCAACACAAAGAACCACGCATCGTGCTCTTTGGCGCGGATCAGTTTGTGCACACACCATTGCTCGCGACTGCATGGTCTGATCGACTGATGCTCGCTTCAGACAGCGCTGGCGACCCGATCCGCTTGTACTACCGTGATGACAAGAAACGCCGAACCTATACCCACTCCGATGTCCCGGATGATCTCCCATCACTTGTCGAGTTCCTCGCGACCGAACCCACACCAGGTTCAGTCAATCGAGGCTTAGGACTCTCCTATTCAGGAGTCGTTGGAGCCCTCTACGAGATGTACCAAGAACTCGGGATCGTTGCCGGATTCACGACTGAAGAAGACCAACTGCTCGCGGATCTGCTCGCATCCACAGAGCAGCCCGACATTGAGATCCGACCAGAAGGTCCAGAAGATTCCATCACGATGGTCCCAGTAAACGATCCGCGTCAGCAGGTCGTCGATCGCGAGAACTCGCCGGTCACCAGACGCCGTTCATTGCTCGTTCCGGTCAATCCTCCTGCTCCACCAGCACAAGAACCACCAGAAGGCTCACTTCTCCAGCCTGTCAACAACGGCTCATCAGAACCTGTCGAGCAACGCGCCGAGTAAGCACACTGCTACCGCATTGATTCAGCTTCTACTACCAATTGTTCGATGCACACTTGCAGGTGTGCTATCGCATGATCCGGACCTGATTCGAGCAGCGCATCCGATTGCATTGGTTTGCCGTACACAACCGCGACCGGGCGTGTGAAGAGTCTGGGCAACTTGCGATGCCGAGGCCAAACATCGAAGACTCCCGCGACTCCCACTGGGACCACCACACAGTGAGCCCGCTTAAGTAGCACAGAGATTCCACGCTCAAACTTTTGAACCGATCCATCTGGAGTGCGTGAACCTTCTGGAAACACCACGACCGCTTTGCCCTCGTTCAATCGCTTGATGATCTCTTTGATCGCGCCTGTATCGCCCGCACCCTGTTTGATCGGAGTCGCGTTGAGCTTCGTGATAATCCACGCAAACGGCTTGAACTTGAACAGACCGCCTCGAGCAAGAAAATCCGTATCACGCGTCGTCAAACACCCACCAATCAACGGCGGATCCAGAAATGACTGATGATTCGCGACCAAGAGCACACCACCGGTCCTGGGAACACGAGATAGACCGCGATGCCGAACGCGATAGATCACGATAAACACAAAGTGCACAATCCCTCGGCACAGGTTAAAGAACGCGATATGCAGGAGCGAAGAACCCGGATGCTTGGAGCGGAACCGTGCAAGCATCCTACGAATCAAGCTCCGGCAGATCCTGAACACGCGCCATCACATGCTTGGCCATCAGATCCACCACCTCTTCAATATCCATCGCTGAGGTATCGATCCGGATCGCATCATCGGGACAAACCAACGGCCCATCCGCACGCGTCGAGTCCATCTCATCCCGCTGGATGATCCGATCACACATCGTCTCGAGCGACATTGTCTGCGGATCAATCCCGAGCTGATCAATCCGTCGCTGAGCGCGAATCATCGGTTCCGCATCAAGATAGAACTTGACCGGAGCATCGGGGAACGCAACCGATCCCTGATCGCGCCCCTCAGTCACAAGATGAGGATGCTGAGCAAAGATGATCCGCTGCTTGCGGACCATGTGCTGTCGAAGCTCTGAGAGCGTTGCAACATACGAAACGAGATCAGTCACCTCTTGCGAACGGATTCGATGATCAATCGGATTGTCCCACGCAAGAATCGTCGGCGGATCCTGTGACCAATCAAAGTGAAGATCGGCACCGATGACTTCGCTCACCAGTTCCCCAACCTGATCCTCATCAAACTGCTTGTCAATCATGATCGCGGCCGCAGCGCGATACATCGCACCAGTATCAAGAAAGTCCAATCCGAGCTTAGCCGCGAGCATCCGCGCCACCGTCGATTTCCCCGTCCCCGCGGGACCATCGATGGTGATGATGATGGGTCGATTGGCTGGCACTGGAGTCGATTTCCCGATCGTATTGACTGATATCTTGACGGCGGGTGAGGTCTGGGTCTTTGTTGCCTGCGTACTCACGAGAGGTCCTCTTTCGGAGGTCATAGCGATTCAAACGGACTGGGGGACACCCGATCATACCATAGACGATTTACTCCTTGAGTGCTGCGAGCGCCTCTTCAATCGCTTCTTTGGTGTGCATCACCCCAAGTGTTTCGTCCCCATCCCCCTGATAATCGATCGAGATCGTCCCATCGAAGCCCACCGCCGCGATCGCTCCGACCAGTTGAGGAAGGTCATATCCCTCATGGACAGGGACCGGATCGTCCTCCATCAGCATCCCTTCGAGCTCAGCCGCGAGTGCATCCAAGCCGCTCAGCCCCTCATCCGCTTCGTCCTCTTCTTCAGCCTTCTTCGATCCAGATTCTGACTCTGGGATTGTGAACCCCAAAGTCGAAGCATTGACCACAGATGCATACGGCGTGAGTTTCTTCAGGTACGACACCCCATCACCAGTCTTTGCAGCAGTATCAAAGTCAGGCATCGTTCCAATCCGGAAACCACCAATCCCCTTGAGCAAATCAGTCAAGCGTTCCGTGTCTTCAGTCAATCCAGCTGTTGGCGCAATGAGCACATTGATCTCAGCACGATCCGCGGCTTGCAGGACATGCTTCATGCTCTCAACCGCTTGTTCAAACGCCTCATCAGAGTCCTTGGACTTGATCCCGACCGAAACCGCATTGCAACCCATCAGTGACGCCGCCTTGACGACCCGCGTCATTCGTTCTACCGCTTCAAGTGCGACATCACCCTTGACTTCACCAAGCGGAAGCGGCTCAGACTGACTGAGCAGTAAACACGAACATCCGACGCGATCTCCTGTGTCGCGGATCTTCTCAAGGTCTTTTGGAGTGAGTCCCGCGAGTTGATCCGTTGAGAAGTTGATCGCACGCAAACCGAACTGATCCATCGTGTACTTCGGAAGATCCGCAGGCGAGATCGCACGCGCTCCCTTTCGTTTCAGGACAGTACGGATGGAGTTGGTATTGAGCGAAAACATCATGCGGACGCACTCTAGGACAGCGATTTCGTCCTGTGTGGATCTACCTGATTCGTTTGATGATTCGTTGCGTGCTTATTGCTCGTCAACATATTCCCAGACAGTCACAGGAACCTGACGCACACCCCATTGACGCGCCATGTTGTGAGTCGGGTAGAGCAGATCGAGACGATTGCCCTTGATCGCTCCGCCGCAGTCAAGCACCGGGACGATCTCAGATCCCGCGTATCCAGGTACCGAGACCATGGACCAGTATGGAAGGACCTTCGGATCCGCAGCGACAAGTTTCATGCCATTGGTCCAGACCGATTTCATGATCGCGGTCTTCCCATCCGCAAACTCACCACACGAGCGTGCATCTGGAGAGTATCCCGTCACAGTCATGTAGATGACGCGAGCAGGACGCACCAGCTTGCCATCGAAGTATCGATAGGTCGGATCAATGATTTCTTCCTCGACGAGTTCTTCGCTCTGAACCTGCTGGGGTTCAACGACTTCGACGATTGGAGTTTCAACAGCCGCTGCTTCGGTAACCACGATATCTGGAGTCTGCACTTGCTCAACCTGCTTTGGTTGCTCAAGTCCAACCAACGCCGGCAGTGCTCCAGTCGTCTTGGTCCAGATTGCACTCGAAACGACGAGCGACAGAGCCGCGAGCCAGAGCACACCGTCGAACACACCCATCGCGCGAGCTCGACTTCGAATATTGATGACCTGGATGGAGTTGGGTTTCTTCATGGAGCGTGTGCACGCAAGCGTGCGCGTTTCAGCCGACCGTGGCTCGTAGATCTGGTTGCCAAGGCGCTCCATGCCTTGGGTGCAATGGTATCCCGTGAATCCACAAAGGTGAACGACTCCTGAGAGTTCGGATTGGATTCTCGAAAGCAACTTATACGGGACCGATATTCTCCGATTTCATGCTTCAATATCCAGTTCCCACACAACTGGGGTGGGTTTTGATCGGGTATGCGGATAAAGTCCCACACGATGAGTAAATTCGAGAATCCCAACTCAACTCCGAGTAGTTTCCGCTCCAAACTGGGCTCCTATGTGACCGGCCTGGCGATCGGATTCCTCCTCCTCGGATTCTTCATGCTCCAGAAGCATCGCAGCGAGCAACGCGCCGCGTCGCAGCAGCAGATCAACCAATCCATCCCGGAATCATCACCGTGACCCCTGCCGTGAAGAAAGCGACCAAGAAGACTGGACCAAAGAAAGCCGGGTCCAAGAAAGCAACCAAAAAGGTGTCCAAGAAGAAGCCTTCCTCGAAGTCAAGATCGATGGCTGCATCGACCAAGATTTCCACAGACCCCAGCAAACACATCCGCATCCGCGGCGCCAAAGAGCACAACCTCAAGTCGCTCGACATCGACATCCCGCGCGATCAACTGGTCATCATCACCGGATTGTCCGGATCAGGAAAGTCCTCCCTCGCGTTCGACACGATCTTCGCCGAGGGTCAACGCAAGTACATGGAGTCCCTCTCCGCGTACGCGCGTCAGTTCCTCGATCAGCTCAAGAAACCAGACATCGAAGAGATAGAGGGCATCCCCCCCACCATCGCGATCGAGCAGCGCAGCGCCTCGCACAACCCACGCTCGACTGTCGCGACCACCACCGAAATCTACGACTACCTCCGCCTGCTCTTCGCACGCTGCGGCACCCCGCGCTCCTGGGCGCCCACCAAAACCAAAAAAGACGGCACCGTCACCGCTCGATCAGGCAAACCCATCGAGTCCTCCTCCGCGACCCAGATCGTTGACCATGTCATGGACTTCGGAGAAGGAACCAGACTCATGGTCCTCGCTCCAGTCGTCCGCGCCAAGAAAGGTTTCCACAAAGACACCCTCGAAGACTTCGTCAAGCACGGCTGGATGCGCGCCCGAGTCAACGGCGACCTCGTCGATCTCCGAGAAACCCTCAAAGAAGACAACGAGAACCCCCTCAAGCTCCATCGACACAAAAAACACACCATCGAAGCGGTCGTCGATCGCATCGTCATCAAACCAGACGCTCGACAACGACTCGTCGAATCCATCGAAGCGGCGCTGCGCCTCGCGGAAGGTTCCGTGCTGATCTCCGTCAACGACGCGGACAATCGAGACCAGTGGACCGACCACGCCTTTAGCGAGCATTTCGCAGACCCCGATCATCCCGAGATCTCCCTCTCGGAGCTCTCGCCACGTTTGTTCTCGTTCAACTCCCCCTTCGGCGCGTGCCCCGAGTGTCACGGGCTGGGAGTCATCCTCGAGTTCGCCGAGGACCTTGTCGTTCCCAACAAGGAGGTCGCGATCCTCAACAACGCGATCCAGCCTTGGAAGAAGAACGGCCCCGGCGCGATGATCTACCCACGCATGCTCCGCAAGTTCTGCAGGGCATTCGAGATCCCGCAGTCCATGCATCTCTCTGCGATGTCCGACGACCTCTACAACCTCCTCATGCACGGCACAGACTACGCCAACGCACACCTCAAAGGCAAAACCAAATACCGCAAGCAATGGGACGGCGTCTTCCCGATGCTCCACAACTGGTTCCACAAAACCGAATCCAGCTGGGTCAAAGACCACCTCCACCAATACCAACAAGAAGTCACCTGCCACAGCTGCTGCGGCGATCGACTCAAAACCGCATCCCTCCACGTCACCGTCGAATCCTCGCACAAAGCGGACATGTCCAAAGCGGGATCCGACACTGTCATCGGACGCCCCACCAACGACGGCTCCATCCTCAACATCTCCGAACTCGCGCGACTCAACATCACCGACGCGATCCTCTACATCAAGGGACTCAAGCTCTCGAAGGAACACGCCCACATCGCTGAAGCGATCCTCCGCGAGATCATCAACCGACTCCAGTTCCTCGAATCCGTCGGACTCGAATACCTCTCCCTCGATCGGCGCACCGCAACACTGTCTGGCGGCGAAGCACAACGCATACGACTCGCGACCCAGGTCGGCTCCGGACTCGTCGGCGCGTGCTATGTGCTCGACGAACCCACCATCGGTCTCCACCAACGCGACAACGACCGACTCATCCGTACGCTCCGTCACCTCACGGATATCGGGAACACCGTGCTCGTGGTTGAGCACGACGAGGACACGATCCGAGCCGCGGATCACATCGTGGACATCGGACCAGGCCCCGGAGTCCACGGCGGCACCGTCGTCGCGCAAGGTTCTATCGACGACATCATCAACACCAAGGGATCACTCACAGGCGATTACCTCGCGGGACGCAAAAAAATCGAGGTGCCATCTCAACGCCGAGAGCTGAATCTCAAAAAAGCGATGACCGTCAAGGGCGCTCGTCACAACAACCTCAAGAACATCGACGTCTCGTTCCCCATCGGAGGCATGGTCTGCGTCACCGGAGTCTCTGGATCAGGAAAGTCCACCCTCGTCAACCAGATCCTGCTGCAGGTCGCGAAAAAGCAGATCATGGGATCCAAGACCAAGCCGGGTGAGCACTCGCGCGTGACTGGTCTCCAGCACATCGACCGCATCATCGAGGTCGATCAATCCCCGATCGGAAGAACGCCACGCTCCAACCCCGCGACCTACACCGGCATCTTCGACGAGATCCGCAAAGTCTTCACCGCGACCAAAGAATCCAAAATCCGAGGATACAAGCCGGGACGCTTCTCCTTCAACGTCGCGTCCAACAAAGGAGGCGGCCGCTGCGAAGCGTGCGCCGGACAAGGGACCAAAAAAATCGAGATGCACTTCCTCCCCGATGTTTTCGTCGAGTGCGAGGTCTGCAACGGAAAGCGCTACAACCGCGAGACCCTCGAAGTGCTGTATCGGGGCAAGAACATCGCGGATGTCCTCGCGATGACCGTCGAGGATTCGTGCGCCTTCTTCGAGAACCACCCCAAGATCCTCCGCTTCACTGAATGCCTCCGCGATGTCGGACTCGGATACATCACGCTCGGACAACCCTCGACCACACTGTCAGGAGGCGAAGCCCAACGCGTCAAACTCGCAACCGAGCTGGGCAAAGGCACCAAATACGACGGCACGCAATCCAGCGAACACACCCTCTACATCCTCGACGAACCCACCACAGGACTCCACTTCGAGGACATCAACAAACTCATCTCCGTCCTCAACCGACTCGCCGACGCCGGGAACACGCTCATCGTCATCGAGCACAACCTCGACGTCATCAAATGCGCCGACTGGATCAACGACATGGGTCCCGAAGGCGGCGACAAAGGCGGCACCCTCCTCGCCTCGGGAACCCCAGAAGAAGTCGCGAAAGTCAAAGCAAGCTATACCGGCCAATACCTGAAAGGCATGCTGTGAGCGATGCCCAGCTCAAGCCTCAACCATCACCAAAGTTGGTCTTAAAATCACCAGCTACTTGGCATACTTTATGCCAACACGAAGACCATCCAGGGGCACCTGTGTATGTCCCTCGTAAGTATCCCTTACCTATCGATAGTGTTTACGCAGAGAACGCTCCGATTCGCTGCTATCCATTCCATCGTTTCTCCTTGAAACTACTCGCAACTTGTTGCATCGGATCATGTGTGATCTTTGGCATTGTTTATCTCTTCTTGTCTAACAACCAGAAACCGGTCTCTAAAGATGAGCTGCTCCTAATCCTTGGAATGTCCGCACTTGCTGGAGCTGTCTTTTTCGCGTTTGGCATCTCCTTTGGACTGCTTGCACGATTCTTTGAACTCTGGCCCGTGGTCATAAGAAATGTAGATGGCAAGGTCATCGCACAACTTGCAAACCGGAGTGATTGGTGCTTGCTCAACGATCTCAACCCAGTAGTCACATTTGCGAAGATCACCTTTGTAAACGCGAATAGCAATCCAATACCCGAGGCAAAGCTTCCGGCAGACATCAGAAACGATCACTATGGAGTTTGGATTTCAATGTCTTATCAAAATCGACAGAGATGGGCATTACTGCAAAGCTGCCCGGACGAGGAAACTGCTCTTACTTTGATGTCTGATTGGAACTACAAACTCAACTGCCTCAACATAGAAGACCTAGCCAACAAGAACCCACCCAGCAAACTGCAAGTCATTTAGCTTCTGTTGGTATACTGCGATATGACAAACTCAACACAATCAGGTCCAATCTCAAATCGTGTTCAACGAATCGTTGATGGCAACGACACCGAACTCATCTGCGAGATGCCCTCCGGATACGCGATCCTAGGCAAGTACCAGCCGGACCCCATCAACGGCTGCTGCATGCTCCTCCCACGCACCGTCGTCGCGTCACCCAACGACCTCGACCACGACGAGCGTGCACAGTTCTTCTCCGACCTCACACTGCTCGGAGACGCGATCATGCAAGCCACCGGATCCAATCGCATCAACTACCTCGTCCTCTGCAACCAGGTCCCCGAACTCCACGGCCACTGCGTCCCGCGATTCGACTCCGAAGACCCCACCCTCCGCATGCAAGGACCATTTGAAGCGTACGACTTCGGAAACGCGCGCATAGCGGACGCGTCTGGACACGACCAGCAACTCCACGCGAGACTCCAAGAAGTAGTCACGAAACTCCTCCTCGAACGCGACGGCTGATCCCCAACGAAAATCCCCGCATGCAACGCACGCGGGGATTCAGTGTTTCAATAGTTCTTCAGAGTTACCCGCCCAGCAGGTCAGCGATCTCGTCATCCACAGGGTTGGAAGCACGATCGTCCTTCGGTCCCTTGGACTTCTTCTTGGGTTTGCTGTCCTCTGCGTGATCTTCCGCAGTTTCTTGAGCATCAATCGCTGCGTTCTGTGCCGCGACTTCTTCTTCGAGCTTCGCGAGATCCTCTTCCGCTTGCTTGCCTTCACGCTCAAGCTTCGCTTTGTACGACTCAATCTTCGCCTTGTCTGGACCAAGCACCACGGAGATCGAACGCCCAGCAGTACGCGGCGCCATCTCGATCTTCGCAACATCACTCAGGTCCTGGCAGATCTGGAACAATCGTTCCTCACCAAGCTCTTTGTGCATCATCTCACGACCACGGAAGCGTTGTGTGATCGAGACTTTGTGTCCAGAGATCAGGAATCGACGCGCCTGATCCACACGGATCTGCACATCATGCGGATCGATCTTGACAGATCGGCCCAGACGGATTTCCTTCATTTCCGCGCCTGAAGACTTGGACTTGTTCTCGCGCTTGGAGAGTTCGTACTTGTACTTGCCGTAGTCCATGATCTTGCACACGGGCGGGCGTGAGTCAGGGACGACCTCAACAAGGTCGAGACCCGCTTGCTGCGCCATGCGCATCGCGTCAGGTGTTTCGACCACCCCGAGTTGTTCGCCGTCCTCTCCGATCAAGCGAATCGGGGAAAGGCGGATCATGTGATTGATACGAGTCCGTGTGACGGGACCTTGTTGCCGAAAGAAGCGTCTGCGAGCGATGTCAAATCTCCTGTAAGTCCATTCATTCCACCTCGGAATCTCTCCGAAGCGGCTCCCTCCTAGGGGATGCTCTATTGAACCGTCCGCTGAGCAAGAAAGCAAGCGAACTCCCTCTATATCGGACGAATGTCCATCTGATTTAATCCAACTTCAGCCTTTGGCGGCACTCATCAGGTCGCGGACAGATGCTTTGTTGAGCCGAACAGCACTCGGAGCCGCCGCGAGCAAGGTCAACACAATAGCCACTCCCCAAGACAACGCGATCGGAACAATCGGGGGCTGGAGCGTCATATCGATCCCCACGAGCGTCCGATTGATGTGCTGACCGCCCCATGCCGCTTGCAAACCCAGCAGAGTCCCAAGCACACACGCCGCGAGCGCGATGATCAGCGCCTGACCGCAGATCAGCCGAACGAGTTGACCCCGCGATGCCCCTACCGCGCGCAGAACTCCCAGCTCGTATCTTCTCGCGCTCACTTCCGCGACGATCAGGTTCGCAACCCCGAAGCACGCAACGAGCATCGCCCCTACCGCAACGATGGAGATCACCGCAAAGGACGACGCAAACACCGTCTCGATCTGATGACGGATCCGAGCGCCAGAACCAACATTGAGCACCCCTGTCCCAACCAGCGCCCGCTCGATCTCCTCGATCGCGACCCTCGGCTCGACCGAATCATCAAGATCGAGCTGGATCAGCATCGGTTCACGAATCCCGAAGTGCTCGATCATGTCCGCGCGTGATCCAAAGACCGAGCTGATCGCTTGCTGGACCATGCTTTCACCCAGATCAAAGTACTGCGAAACCAGTTCGAGCCCCGGCGTGGTCACTACGCCGACCACCTTAAAGCTGTGCTCGTTCCCAGATGAATCCTTACAGGTAAATGTGTCCCCCACTCCCATGCCCTTTGCAACAAGAAACTCCCGCGCGACGATGACGCTCCCGCCCTCCTTTAGTTTCGCGAGTGCCGTCTCTCGATCACCCTGCACAAACTCCACATGCACCATGTCAAAGAACGCGTCAGGCTCAAACCCAAAGTAGTTCGTTTTATACGATTGCAGCGCCTTGACCCCGAACGCATCGGTCTCCACCGCGAGCATATTGATCGCGCAGGTCCGCTCGACGACATCGAGATTATTCAGGATCTCGATCGATTCCTCCGTCATGGGAAGCCCGTATGCAAACGCGTCTGGGAACTGGATCTGATCGATCCAGTCGCGCATCGCTGCTGTGCCGTTGGTCCAGATCCCGATCAGCAGCGCGAGCCCTGTCATCAGCGCCCCCGCCGTGAACCCATGTCGATAGGGAGTCGCTCGAACAGTCCGCACCAACAACGACTCAGGGAGCCCGAACGCTCTGGAAATCATCGGACCGATCAGCTTCGCGATTACGACCACCACCGCGACCGATGCGAGGAAGTATCCGAGGAACATCGCGGGAAGTCCTGTTGTGATGTACACCCAGAAAAACGATTGCCCACTCAACGGCGAAAGCACCACGCTCGCCATATACACAATGCCAATGAATCCAACAATCGTGACCAACCCAATCTGAGCCGGCTTGGTCGGCTGAGCTTGCTGCGCCATCGCTTGGATCGGAGATAATCTCGCCGCTCTCCATGCGGGCCAAAGCGCCCCGCTCAATCCCGCAAGCAACGCCCCCACCAAGGTCAACGACAGATTCAAAGGCGGGATCACCAATCCCGCTGGGAGCTGCTGCTCAAAGATGCTCACCAACACCCACGCAAGCGCGATCCCAAGAGGAAGCCCCACGATCGCCCCGATCCCGGAAACCGTCAGTCCAACCAACAACTGTGCGATACCGAGCTGGTGCCGATGCGCACCGATACAACGGAGCACTCCGAGCATGCGCTGTTGTTCAGCGATTCCTGTCGTGAGTCCCGTGGTGATGATGAATGCTGCGGAGATCAGCGTGATGACCGAGATCAGCATGAACCCAAGCTGCGCCGCCGCGAGATTCTGCTGCACCCCCGCCGTGACGCGTTGCGTGGTCTGCACGATCGCGCGTCCCTCAAACGCGTTCTCGTACTGCGCGACGAACTCCATCGGATCGACACCCTCTGCGAGCTTGATCTCCAGATCCGTGATCTGATTCTTCTTGCGAGCAATCGAATCAAGCGTCGCGATCGTCGTGTACCCCATCGGACGACCACCCATTGGTGGAGCTTGCGTAATCCCCACTAAGGTCAGTGTTACATTCGATCGCAGCAAACGAGCGATCTCGATCTGATCCCCAACCCGAGGACCCACGGCTCGATTCACACGCTCCGCTTCATCCGCATCAATCACACGCTGACCAACAAACGGCTTCGGATCATCGTGATACCCGATCGGATCATCAAACAACTTCGTCGCGCGATACACCCCTTCATCCGTGGAATACACCCAACTCATCCGCTGAGCCGCACGCGCATCGAGGACAATCTCAAAGTCATTCTCCGGATACCGCCCCTCAAGCAGCTCCACAGGACGCGCATCAAACTCTGCGCTCGGATCGACCCCATTGATGAACACGCTCGTGAGGTATCCCTGCTCCACCACGCTGTACTCAGTCTCCGGATTGTCCTTATCGATCGGCATCGCCGTCGGGAGTGTCGAAAGCACGGAGTAAGTCTGCTGCAGCCTCGGCAGCACCGATTGCACGCCGTCCCACTCGCGCACTGTATCCGCGACCGATGCAGGCATCGTCGATCCCTTGATCGCGACGACCCTTGCCTCTGCAAGCCCAACCTGCGTGTCGATCTGCTGTGTAAACGACGCGTTGATCGATCCCATCACGCACGCGACGGCGCTGATCAGCACCACGGACATGCAGACCGCTGCCGAGAGGAGGATCAATCGCGAGGGTCTACCCAAGCAGATGCTGCGTGCGAGCCGCAAGAGTGCCTGCATCGAGCCCCCCTTCCGCATCCGCATCAATCGTGCCCTTGACCACCCCGTCGCCCATCACAAACACACGTTTGCAGTAACTCGCCGCTTCAGGCTCATGCGTGACCATCAAAACAGTCACTTCCTGCTCCTCCGCGATCTCGCGCAGGACATTCCACACCAGCGTGCTCGAAGCAGAATCCAGATTCCCCGTCGGCTCATCCGCGAACACGACAGGCGGCTTGTACAACAACGCCCTCGCGATCGCGACGCGCTGTTGCTCACCACCAGAAAGCGCCTGAGGACGATGCGTCGTCCGATCCCCGAGCCCCAACCGATCCAGCAGCTCCATCGCACGATCATTGAGCTGACCGCTCGCATCTCCCGCGAGCAATCCAGGGAGCAGCGTGTTCTCCAGAGCCGTCATCGTGGGAATCAGATTGAACGCTTGGAAGATGACCCCGATCGAGGTTCTGCGGAACTTGGTCGCTTGCCGCTCGCTGAGCCGATCGACACGCTCTCCCGAGACATGGACCTCTCCCGAATCACACGGATCCATCGCCGCGAGCACATGGAGCAGCGTGGACTTCCCCGACCCCGACCGCCCCATCACGGCATAAAACCCTGGAGCATCAATCTCCAGATCCACCCCACGCAGCGCGTGCACACTGTGCCCGCCGCTCGCGTAGGTCTTCTGGACATCAACACATCTGATCATGTCACAGTATTGGGGGTTTGGATGTCGAAGTTGCGAAAATCGCGAAGAAAGCAAAGCCGGGTGGCCCGAATCTTGACCTCTTGAAATTCACCTATCATCAGGCATGTCAGATCGTAAGGTAAACATCACGGGTCCAGAAATCGCAAGACGGCTCTCGGTATTACAAGGCAAAGCTTTGTCGCAGGTTATCTACCATGATGGCCAAGACGATGATGGAAAACCCTACTTTGAGTATGACTCATCTTCGGATAGACACGAGTTGATGTGGGGTGTTGATCTTGTAGTGGCCGATGGCACATGTGTTGGGCTGACTTGGGACATGAATGGCCGACTTGGAGAGTATGGGTTATTTGTCCAACCTGGCGGCAATGCAAAGCTGCTTGTTACCGGTACACCTCAGATAGATCAAACTGAGAATCCACATTGGTCCCCATTCATCGGGAAGATCATCACAAAATTCACTGTATCGAAGCTTGCAAATCTTCTCGGCAAGGACCCATACTGTGATTGCCGCATTGACTTCGAAGATGGCTCATGCTTGTGGATTTGCGCTCGAAGCGGAAGTCAAGAATGCAAAGAAAACGGTGATGACTGCATCGTCGTATTCACTGAATCAGAAGCGATACGACTAGGAATCAGACTCAACGAGTCCTGATCATGCAATCGACGCGGAATACTCCTCAGCGTCCATCGCGTCACCAAGCGATCCCTGATCGCTGATCTTGATCTTCACGAGCCA
>WUAJ01000356.1 GCA_009827215.1 Phycisphaeraceae bacterium | reverse complement strand
AGTTGACACTCCAGATTGATGGAGAGAATGCACTCGTAGCGAGCGCGACTGAAGTCAGTGCCCCGTCTGTGTCTACTGGATCTGTAGTTTCGGGTTCATATGCATACGAGAATCCAGTAGCTGGTGCGGTGACAGTGGCGGGGGATGTATTTCACAGCGCGATGGGGACTCCATTCCTCGCATCGGTGTTCAGTGGCGGTGCGTATATCACAGACGCAAACGCTGCGGTTCCGATGGTCGCTCCGATCACCCTTCCGCACAACGCGACGATCACGAAGTTCACCGCTCGCTTTGAGGACAACGCCGCGACTGATCTGCTGATCTCGTTGAAGGGTGCTGCATCAGATGGATCGCTGCTAGCAATCGCGGATCTTTCCACGATGGGTTCAGTCGCTGGTATACAGAGTGTGTCGACGACGGAGATCGTAATGGAGAACAGCGTCACCGATACACTCAACACTGGGTACTACATCCGTATATTCTGTCCCGCTTGGCCGGGGGATAGCACCTTGCGGATCTGGTCGGTCACAGTGGAGTACACTGTGGATGCTCCGAACTGATCAAGTCTGATTCAGATTCAGCGGCGCCAGTCGATGACGATCTTGCCAAACTGCTCTCCGGCTTCCAGTCTTTCGTACGCGCTTCTGCAGTCGTCAGGAGTGAACACTTGATCGACAACTGGCGCAAGCGCTCCGCGATTGAAGAGCGAGACGACTTCCTTGAACTCGTTGTTGGATCCCATGGTTGAGCCGAGGATTCGGAGCTGGTTCCAGAAGATGCGCGCGAGGTCGGTTCGCGCGTCAGGTCCTGTTGTGCACCCTGGTGTGACATAGGCGCCGCCTCTTGCGAGGGACTTGATGCAGTTAAGGTGTGCGACTTTTCCGACGGAATCGACTGCCATGTCCACGCCTCGCTTGTTGGTCCAGGATCGGAGGTCTTTGGACCAGTCCTGCCCTTCATCAAGAATAATGTGATCCGCTCCGAGGTTAATCGCTTTGTCCAACTTCCACTGATGTCGAGAGGTGACGGCGACTTTACATCCGAAGTGCTTTGCGATTGCGAGCGCGGAGGTTGCGACGCCCCCCCCGATGCCGGTGATGAGGACGGATTGTCCTGGACAGAGGTTGCCCTTGGTGACCATCATCGAGTACGCGGTCAGGGCGCAGAGCCCAAAGGCGCTGGCGGCGATCGGATCGGCGTCGCCGACATCCGCGAGGTTCTCTACGGGGCATGTGAACATCTCGGCGTGCGCTCCGAAGTGGTGTTCTCCGATGAGTTCATAGTTTGGGCACATGGTCGAAGCGGGTGGGTCCAGTGGACTGACGCGATCCGGGACGATGACGGCGGCGTTGTAGATCACGCGCCGTCCGATCCAGGACTCATCGACTCCGGGACCGACCCTGATGACTTCGCCGCATCCATCGCATCCTGAGACTCTTGGGTATTCGAGGGTGAGTCCAGGGACGCCTCGTCCGACCCAAAGGTCCATGTGATTGAACGCTGAGCAGAGGGTCTTGATGACGACCTGTCCCGGCTGGGGCTCAGCTGGATCCGGCCAATCGGACTTCAGGGAGATATTCGGGGCGACTGGATTGGCTTGTTTTTCTACGACGATTGCTCTCATGGCGGACTTTAGGGGGCTGGCGCGTTCGAATGGAGGATATTGCATCCTCAGAACGCATTTCTGGCTCGACAAGAGCGGATCAGCGGCCTACCCTTGGGGCCCGCCTGCAAGTGCCGGCGCACCAGAGGATTGACTTATGGACACGCAAAGAATCATCGAATCCGTGAACTCAGAAGCACTGAAAACGGATATCCCTCGTTTCGATATTGGTGACAACATCAATGTCCATGTTCGCATCGTTGAAGGTCAGAAAGAGCGTGTCCAGGTCTTCTCGGGCACACTGATCTCGCGTAAGGGTAGCGGCATCAACGAGATGATCACTGTTCGTCGTATC
>WUAJ01000355.1 GCA_009827215.1 Phycisphaeraceae bacterium | reverse complement strand
GACGGCGGCGGCGCTGGCGCACATCACACTCCATCAGGGAGATCGTGCTGGACTGGTAGTGTTCGCTGATGAGATCCGCGCGATGATTTCGCGATCGGCGCGGACTTCTGGATGGAAACCCATCGTCGATGCGCTTGCTACGCATCCAGTCGAGCAAGAGACCAACATCGTCCGCGTCATGGATCAGATGATGGGCAAACTGAACAACCGATGCATGATCGCGCTGATCTCGGACTGCTTCATGGATCCGGCGGATCTCAAGTCCGCGCTCGCGAAGTGTAAGCATCGCGGTCACGATGTGATCGTGCTTCAGATCTTGGACAAGGCGGAGCGGACCTTCGAGTTTGAGGATCGTGCTGCGTTTGAGGGATTGGAGTTTGAGCCGACGATCCGGATCGATCCGCGAGCTCTTCGAGAGGATTACCTCAACGCGTTCAATGAGCACAATGCGACGATCGCGCACGATATCCGCGCACTTGGGTTTGATCACCACATCGTCTCCACGCATCAATGGCTTGGTCCGACGCTCGCGTCCTTCGTGGCGCGACGGAACTCGTCGCTGTCCAAACTCCGGAGCGCTGCGCGATGATGGGATTCTCGGTGCTCCATCCTGGTTTGTTGATCGCCGGACTCTTGTGTGTTTCGATCCCGATCTTGGTACATCTGCTTCGGCGCAAGCATCGTCCGATCTCTTGGGGCGCGATGCGGTTTCTTGAGCAAGCGTACAAGAAACGCCGTCGGCTGATTACTCTTGAACAACTGATCTTGCTGTTGACTCGCTGCGCGATCATGCTGTGCATCGCTGGCGCTGTCGGGGCGCTCGTCATTGGAGCGGGGTCGCAGGATCAACGCGGACGGACAGTCGTTTTTGTCATCGACAACTCGATCCATAGTGCCGGATCGCTCGCATCGGGTGAACAGTCCATCGATTATCAGAGACGGCGTGCTTTGGATCTGCTCCGCTCGCTCGATCCGACGAAAGGAGATCGCGCGGCTCTGATTACCGCAGCGGCTCCTCCTCGTGGCGATGCGATCCCGGCAACAAGCGAGCTCGGACTGATCCGCTCGCGGATCGAATCCATCGAGGCAACCGACGCGGAGCGCGACATTGAAGGGGCGCTCTCGCTGATTGAAACCAATATCACGGATGAGTCCGACAGCTCAACACTCCACGCGGCGTTGATGCTCAGTCCCTCAGGCTGGACGGGTGACGGCTTGCCGAATGACCTCTCGATATCCGAACTGGATTCTGTGCTGATCGATGAAGCAATTTCTTCGGCACAATCGAACTTCGCGATCCAGTCCATACATCCGCTGCGTCCACTGACGACACTGGGTTCACTGAATAACGCGAGTCTGAGCGATGAGATTCAGGGTGTCCGTATCGAGCTGAGTCGCACGGATGCTTCTTCGGCCCACCAATCCCGAATCGAGCTCAGTGATCCCAGCAGTGGTGATCAGCTGAGCTTGCGAGAAATCCAGTGGGAAGCAGGGCAAAGCTCCAAGCTCCTCACGATCCCGCTGGGTCCTGATCAGATGAGTCGATCGCGTGGTGGTTGGGCCGTGGTTCGTGCATCGCTGATTGGGGACGACCTGAATCCCAGAGACAACTCTAGGACCACAGGGTTTCCGATCCGCAACGAGATGCGTATCGGGATCATTGATACATTCACTGACAACTCGATGCCCAACTCCATCCGTGCTTCCCGATGGGTGCGTGCCGCGCTTGGTGCTGACGATGGCGTGATCTCTGTGCAGATGATCGAAGCACGCATCGCGGAGGATCGGATCGATCCTTCGCTTGATGCCCTATTCATACTCGCACCGGCATCGTTGAGTGATCGCGGATGGGCGCGGGTCCAGAGTCTTCACGGCACTGGGATGCCCATCGTGCTGACTGCAGACGCTGGATCTCTCTCGCTTGAGTGGACCAATCGACTCAACGACCTTTCTGCAGGGCTGTTGGGTGAAGAGGTCCGTGTGATGAGCTTTGAACCTCCGATCGGCTTGTCAAGC
>WUAJ01000354.1 GCA_009827215.1 Phycisphaeraceae bacterium | reverse complement strand
GGAATGCCTCGCAGAGAACGGCATACAACTCCGGATACTCAGGATCAACCTGCTGTCCCAGATAGAACGCCTCTTCCGCGTCTTCGAACCGTTGTAAATCCGTGAGTGCTTCGATCCGATGAACCACGATCGCGACATTCATCGGCTCGATCTTCTCCGCAGCATCGAGCCACTGGAGTGCGAGTTCTGGTTTACCCGCGCGGATCAAGTTCACTCCAGCGAGCAGCGTTGAGTTCGCATCCTCGCTGCCGTGATCCACATGCAAGCGGGCGCACTGCATGAATGCCTCGGATGCCGCTTCATAGCGTCCGGCGGCTTCGAGTGTCAAACCAAGATTGAACTGCCATTCCGTCTGGTATGGATTCAACGACAGCGCATGCCGAAGCTCCGCCTCTGCCTCATCCCAACGACCAGCGTTGTAGTGCTCGTGAGCGAGCTCAACATGTTGTTCGGCGTCAACCCAGTCGTTCATGACAAAAACCAGCCACTCCCAAACTCATGCCAGACCCACGCTTGGGTCACAAGAAGAATATTAACCGCTGCGCTACTTTTTCTCAATCCCAAGATCATGCTCGACAAGGATTTGATCGTCAAACTGGCTGTATTTACCCCAGAAAGCCGACCAATAATACAGGGACATCCATGGAACACACCCAGAACCGTCCAATCCGACGCGGCTTCTATGCCCTCATCCTAACCGCAGGATGCTTGACGCAATGCGCCTGTTCCAAGAATAACAACAACGATTGGTTCAGATTCGGCAAGGATTCCCCCAACAAAGAGCAGCCCGCCCAGCAAGCTGAACCACAGACAGCCCAAGAACAACCACAATCTGAGTTATCTGCTGCTACAGAAACTCAAACCGACGCACAGACGGCCAATGAGCACGAGCCAATAGCCGAGATTGAGCAACAGACAACGAGTCCCAACGAGACTCGACTCCCCGCTGTGGGAAATGATGTCGAGGAAATCGTCCAGCTGTACCGCCGACTCCATGTCGAAATGGACCAGCCCAATAGATCACAACTCATCGTCGAGCTGCTCAACGACGAACGCGAACAGGTCAAACTCCTTGGATTCGAACTCGCTTCGCGCGACCTTTCAGCCGGCACCACGCTCAGTGCTGAAGCCGCGAACGCCGCGATCGACTTGCTCCATGATCCCCTCCCAAGCATCCGAGTGGGTGCCGCGCGACTCATCAACCGACTCGCGCTACCTGATGCAATGACCCTGCTCACGAATACACTCAACATGGAGCAAGATCCAAGCGTCGCCGAAGCCTTGCTCCGAGGAATCGAGCGCTGGCCCAACGAGAATGCAAAAGAGAGCGTACTCAAGTGGTACAAATCATCAACACCTGCGAGAGCCGCCGCCGCCAACGCCGCTTGGCAAATCGCTGATCTCGGACTCTGGGATACAACCCAGCACGAAACGCAAATCCAATCAGTCTACCGCTCCATCCCAGACGACCAACTCACCCAATCTGACTTAAGGCTGATCGCTGCAACAGGAACCACCCCCGACATCAATCGACTCATCGGACTCGCCAAACAGAGCGAGTATGCTAAGCAAACCGAAGCCGCGAACGCGCTTGCGTTCACACCGCTCGGCGTTGATCCACTCATCAACCTTGCATCCACCCATCCAAACTTCGCACCCGCCGCAGCAAAGGCGATCGATCGTCACCGCCTCAACCCCAACGGCATCCGCCAGATCGCGCTACTCGATTGGCCGACAACCCAAGCCCGCACAGAAACACTGATCCAGCTATGCGAAAAACTCGATCACGAGCAGCTCACCACCACCATCAGGCTCACTCAGACAGACAACACCATCAATGATGCTCTCGCGATCAGACTTCTAAATCGTCTCATCGCTGGCGCTCAGACCGTGTCCCCAAGATCCGCACCAGGCGTCGCACTGCTCGCACAACTGGAACTTAAAAACCTTCGCCCCGATCGTGCCCTCGAAGCAATCTCTCTCCTTCCCGAATCCGGACTCGATCCAGACACGGCACACCGCGCCCAAAACACC
>WUAJ01000353.1 GCA_009827215.1 Phycisphaeraceae bacterium | reverse complement strand
TAGCTCACCACCATACGGTCAGCGAGTTGTTGACGGTAGACAGTTCCCGATGAGGATGGGTTGAGGTCATCGAACAAACCTGAGATACGAGGTGTATCAAAGTGGTCGTCGAGATCTTCGGTGTAATCCGTATCGGAACCACCAAGAGTGATGTATCCATTGGATCCCACCCAGATCGAGGTATAAGACTCGCCGTAGAGCATGATACTGTTTCCGCCGGTGATACTGATGTTCTCAGAATCATCATCGGAGAGCGGCACCACTGAACCATCAGTCGGCTCGTAGGGCAGTACACCTCCTTCGAGTGATTCGATGTACGCTGAGTACCCCTCTGGACCTCCATCTGGGATGAATGTGAGCTTCATGCCTTCGAGGTCCAAACCGCCATCAAACTCTTCGGTGAAGAAGTCAGGGACATCCGGAGTTGTGAAGGCGTAGCCCACGCCGCCGTTGTCGTCGGTGCTCATGTTCCCGGCCGCGTCCATCGCGTCTACGACGAAGACGTATGAAGTCTCATCGGTCAGTCCGCTAATATTGACGCTCTGGGAGGTGCTAAAGCTATTGGCGCTGATGGAGTCGTTGAGTGCTCCCATGCTAGTGCCGTAGCGGAAGGTCGCGCTGGAGGCTTCGTCGAAGTCCGCGTTGAGGGTCGCGTTGCGTGCCTCGACGTTGGTCGCTGAAGCTCCCAGGACTGTCGGAGCGGTGCAATCCACGCTCATCGTCGATTCGACGAGGACGTTGGTGTTGCCCTCGCCGTCGTCGGCATCGATGTAGCTCGCGGTGACGGTGTCGCCCTCGCTGACGAGCAGGTCGGAACCGGCGGTGTCTGCGAAGGAGAACGAGCCGAGAAACGCGGCGGATTCCGGCGCGGTCTCGGTGAGGGTGAGCATGAATCCGGCGTCGGAGTCCGACGAGATCATGACATCAACGGTGTCCACGACGAGGTCGGAGGTGTTGAGGTCACAGTCGATGACCTGGACGCCTGTGGTCCCGGCACACTGGACGAGCGAGGAACCGAGCGAGACGATCCCTGCGGATGAACAGTTGACGAGGAAGCCGCTAGACACAGCACCGAAGGTCTGGGTTGGACCCTCGGCGATGTTGAATCCGCTCACTTCGACGGTGTACGCGCCCGCTGGGGCGTTGTCGATCTGGACCTGCTCGATGTTGTTGAGTCCGTCACGCACGCTGCGGACAGCAGGACTGTTTGGACTGTTGGGATCGAGCGTCCATGGGAGATAGGTGTTGGAGTTGGTGTCGATGATCGTCAGGTCGAGATCGTTAACCAGCGAAGGGGAGACGTTGGGAGCGCCTGGTGCGTCGTCCCAAGCGATGGTGACCTTGAGGTCTCCGCCGTCGTGGATGACGATGAAGCGGTAGACGCCGCCCTGTCCGACCTCGGCTTCGATGATGTTCTGAGCGATGACGGTGTCGATCGCGGCATCTGCACGGACGGAGCCGTAGCCGTATTGATAGTCTGGACCGGTGTTCCCGCGATCCTCGGCGGTGTTGGCGAGGAGTGCTTTGAGTGTTGAGTTCCGCAGGTCGTCGCGATCCGGGAAGGTATCGCGGTACTGCTGGAGGATCAACGCGGAGATGCCGGTGACGGTTGGTGCCGCCATGGAAGTCCCGCACTTAACACCGTAGCTTGAGAATCCGAAGGACGAGAGCGATGTCACACCACCATCACCACCAGCTTGGCAGCCAGGAGCAGAGATGTCCGGCTTGATTCGTCCGTCGTCTGTAGGACCCCACGAACTGAAGGAACTGGAATTGTCGGTATCCGAATCAACAGATCCGACTGCGATGTGGTTCTTCGCACATGCTGGCGGAGCGGTCGAGTAGAAATCACCAAACCCCTCGACATCACAACGCGATCCTTGGCGTTCGTTGCCGTTTGCCCAAACAATGCGGAACGGATTCCCGAGCGAACCACGCGCGATGGAGTCGATGAGCTCGGAGGTGATGCCGTAGTTCCCTTGCCATTCACAGGGGTAGCCGTTGGGTTCGGTGTTGGTACCGATGGAGTTGTTCG
>WUAJ01000352.1 GCA_009827215.1 Phycisphaeraceae bacterium | reverse complement strand
CTCCCCGTCCTCCGCAAAGATTTCATCATCGATCCCTACCAGATCACCCAAGCCCGCGCCATCCACGCCGACGCCGTCCTCCTCATCGCCGAGTGCCTCTCCGATCAACAACTCGCCGACTTCATCACTCACATCGACGCGCTCCAAATGACCACCCTCCTCGAGGTCCACTCCGAGTCCAACCTCCGCCGAGTCCTCCCCATCATCCAAAGCGCAGACTCCTCACGCCTCCTCCTCGGCATCAACAACCGCGACCTCACCAAAATGGAAACCGACCTCCACCATTCCATCCGCCTCAAACCCCTCGTCCCCGACCACCTCCCACTCGTCACGGAGTCAGGCATCCGCACCCCCCAAGACCTCGCGACCCTCAAAGCCGCCGGACTCAACATCGCCCTCATCGGGGAACACCTCATGAGGACCGAGAACCCCGGCTATGCCCTAACTTCGATGCTCAATCAACCAAACTCACCCTAATCCCCGATACCATCCTCGACACGAAGATTCACATAAGTCACGTCAAATAAGAGCAATACATCAGCATCCAAACCGTTGAGCAAACAACATGATCAACCACCGAAATATCCTCCTTACTTTCCTCCTCTCAATCTTCACCCTCACCGCGATCGCGCAAGACGACCCACGCCAGATCCTCACAGACTCAGCGCAAGCGATCAAAGAAACCCAAGGATTCTCCGCCAAGGTCACGCTCTCAGGAGACGGATCCAAAATGATCCTCTCCACACTCCCCTCTATGACTGCACGACTGACATTCGGAGAGCACTCCGAATACGGCAAAGTCCTCCATGTCCTCGGACAACTCCGCCCCACCGCCGAGGGCGCGCCGGAAGACTTCGACATCGTCTACTCCGCCGACCGCTACATCTGGTCCGACCACCCGAACCAAACACTCAACATCCGCCCCCCCTCTGTCTCTGGACGCATCCGCCCCACCGCGTTCTCTTACCTCCTCCTCGCCGAGCTCATCAAGGACGAACCGTTTCAGAATGAGCTCGATAACGCCGAGAACTTCACCCTTGAATCCAACCAGTCCATCGCAGGCATCGACTGCCATGTCATCCTCATCGATCGCGCCAAACCCAAAGGACGCGCCGCCGCAGGAGCACACAACCAAGAACGCTGGTTCATCGCCGTCGAAGACAAACTCCCAAGACGAGTCGAACAAATCACCGACGCTTCCATGATCCGCGCTTCACTCATCATGGAACTCTCAGGACTCGCAATCGCGCAGCAGTCCGATTCCGACCTCGAAGTCTTCGTACCTGATACCTACAAAGTCATCGATAACATCCGCAAAAAACAACCCAAGGTCGCCGATAAGAACCAACCGTTCAACAAGCCTACCACAACCACCAAGATCAACCGCCCCGCCGCAAGCAAAGCGCCCACCGACCCACCCGCTCCAAACTACAGCTTCACCGACATCAACAACCAGTCCATCTCCCGCTCCACCCAAACCGATCGCATCACCGTCCTCTATTTCCACGGCTCATGGTCCATCCCATCCAAACAAGCCACCCCGCTCCTCTCCGACCTCTCCCGCTCCTTCGACAACCCCAGCAAACCCATCGACACCTTCGCGATCGCGTTGCGTGAAACCGATCCAGACGCCGTCAAGAGCGATCACAACAACAACGCCTACGCGCACAACCTCGCAATCAACCCTGAGGGCTCCCTCGATGCCCTCTTCCAAGTCCGCATCTACCCAACCCTGATCGTCATCGACGACAACAACCGCATCACCTACCGCAAACACATGGGCAAAGACACCGACGCCCAAGCCCTCATCGACGGCGCCAAAGACGCGATCAACAAAGCCCTCAACCCCGCTCCGTAATCCCCCACGCAATACACCGATCCAACGCCCGTTGTGCTCCAAACACAGGAGCACACCGATGCCTACGCGCCCGCACACAGCACGACTGATCGCCGCCCTCCTCGCGCTTTCATGCGCTCATGCACTCGCCCAAAGCACTCCGCCCACCGATCCACCATCCTCCGTACCCCATAGCACCGAAC
>WUAJ01000351.1 GCA_009827215.1 Phycisphaeraceae bacterium | reverse complement strand
CGGGAGGTATGAACGGATGCGCATGCGTGCGGTGAATCAGAACAATGTGCTTGCGGGAACCTTTGTGATTGCTGGGATCTTTCTCTCGGTCGCGATGTCATTCATCTTGGGTGATATCGCTGGTAAGTTTGGGAGTAAGAACGAGTACATCGTCCGCTTCCCAACAAGCGTTGGGGTTGTTGGGCTCGAAGCTGGCGCGGATGTGACCTTCGCCGGATTGTCGGTCGGGCGCGTGACTTCGGTGTCGGTGCATTATGAAGATGATCAAGACACTGGTGCGAAGGTCCCGAGCGCGATGGACGCGGTGATCGAGGTTCAGAGTGATCTGGTGATTTATGAGGATGCGATCGCGGATCTGTCGCCTCCGATTCTGGGTGGGATCTCGCGGATCAATATCGCTTCAGCTGGGACAGGATCGGTCGGTGTTGACGACGAGCGTCACGCGTGGGCATCGGACCCCAACTCGACGCTTGATAGCGGCGAGATTTTGACTGGGCGCTTTGCGCCATCGATCCTGACACAGATGGGATTGGGTGCAGAGGAAGCGGAGAAAATCAAAGCACTGATCGAGCGTTTCCCAGAATGGTCGGATCGTGTTTCGAGCACAACAGAGCACGCTGAAGAGACGATGGCGACGGTGCGCCGGATGACAGAGAAGCTCGAACCCAACTTCAACAGCGGCGTGGATGATGGTCGGACGACGATGGAGAACATCCGGATCTTCTCGGAGCGTTTGAGCGCTGAGGGTGGTTGGCGCGATCGGATTGATTCGATTATGGAGTCTGCCGACAATGGCGTCACGAAGTTTGAGACGACGCTCGACGACGCGAACGAGACCATGGCATCGGCGCGCGAGCTGATCGATGACAACAGCGGGAAGATCGGGCGGATCCTGGACAATGTCGAGAACTCGACAGAGCGTGTGAGATTCGAGTCCATCGATCAGCTGAATGACATGCTGGCGAAGGGGTCCATTCTGCTTGGGTCTGCGGAGGGCACTGTCGATGAAGTCAATGCGATGCTGATTGAGAATCGCACGAATGTGAATGCGACTTTGATCAATGCTCGTCAACTGAGCTTGGATGCGAAGTTGATGGTTCAGGAGTTGCGTGAGATGCCTTGGCGGATTTTCCGTAAGCCGTCCAAGGAGGAGCGTGAGCGAGAGCCTTTGTATGAAGCCGCTCGTTCGTACGCTCGCGCGGTCGGCGATCTACGCTCCGCGAGCGAATCGCTCGATACGGCTGTCCGGCTTGCTGGGGGTGCAGGGAGTGATCCAACACTTAGTGCGGATGAGTTGAAGGCTGAACTCATGCGGCTGGCGCAAGTGGTAGAGCAGGCATACGGCCGGTACGAACTCGCTGAACGAGGTTTGCTGGAGATTTTGGCTGAGTCGCCATGATCCGCGGCGGGAGCGGGAGCTCGGCGGCGGGGGATCTGATGGGATTGGTTATTGGTGTGGTCGGGGCGCTGTGCGTCTGGATCGCGGGGGCTGGTCCTGAACAAGCAATGACATCAGTTGTGAGCCTGTCTCATGAAGACGGGCATGTGCGCTGGTTTGATGGGGTTGGGTGGTCTGCGGACTCAGGTGTCTGGTCGGATGATGATGAAATTGTGGTGTTGGTGCACGGGCTTGATGAGCCTGGTGGGATCTGGGACGAGGTCGCGCCGGCGGTGCACGCCGAAGGGTTCTGTGTGGTGCGTTTCGACTATCCCAATGATCAGTCGATCGCGCGGAGTGCACTGGGGATGAGCAGGTCGTTCGCGGCTTTGTCGGACTTGGGGATCGACGAGGTTGATATCGTGGCGCACTCAATGGGGGGGTTGGTGTCGCGCGAGGCGATGACGAATCCTGAGCTCGGAGCTTCGAGCGGTGAGATCGCTGGGGTGCGCGTGGATCGGTTGATCTTGTGCGGGACGCCGAATGAAGGATCGGGTTGGGCGCGATTGCGCGGCGTCGCGGAGGTACGCGAGCGCCTGCAGCGATGGATGGTGTCAGACGATCTGGATTGGACAATTCTGAGCGATCGGGGAGATGATGGGGA
>WUAJ01000036.1 GCA_009827215.1 Phycisphaeraceae bacterium | reverse complement strand
CTTCCCAGATGTCCATGAACCGGTCCGAGCCCTGGTTGCGGATCGAGTTGTCCTCGAGGACTTCCTCCGTCGATTCAATCAGTTCCTCGGCATCGAAGATCAGGTTCTCCTGACTGCGATCGAAGAACTTGAAGATCAGCGTATCCTCGTCGTTGTCCCGCAGCAGCTCAACGAGGTGCGAGAGGGACTTGATCTCCTCGCCGTTGACGCTCTTGAGCGTTGGATTGCCGTAGACCTCGTATCCCTTGGTGACCGAGTGGGGGAGGAAGGTCGCCGCGAGGACCACATACTCCTGCCCCTCAAATTCTCGCTCGTCATTGATGTGCAGGCCGACGGGCGAGCCGTCGACGATGCCGTATCCGAGGTAGAGGTTGTAGAAATGCTCGCGACGCACAGGCGTGAAGATCATCGGGCCGCAGATGAAATACTCCGGATAATCATTCCCGATATACGGCACAAGCTCGTCCCGCTCGTTGGTCACATGCAGATCAATTTCCATCGATTCCCCATCGCGGATGATCGTCACCGGGATCGTCCCGTCGCTGACAAGCTCGCGGATGAAGTAGCGCCAGTGCAGGCGCAGTCCATCATGACTGGTCACCATCCCCGCATTATCAATGTCGTACTCCCCGATCTTGTCGAGCAGATCCCACTCTTCCATCGGAGTCTCGGACTCAGACTTGGGACGCGTGTACACAATCCCCGTCTGCTCTCGGCTCAGTCCCAGGAACGATCGCAGCGCATCATTCTCACACGTCTGGAATCGAGCGTCGTACAACCGCTCCGGACCGTCGTATCTACCGTCCTCGATGTCCTTGAGGAAGATGTGGACCTCTTCCGCAGGGATCACATACCCGATGTTCTCCGCGTACTCGACGCCGCTAAAGACCACGCCGCAGACCTTGCCATCAAGAATCACAGGCCCACCCGAGTTCCCATGATTGAGCGCCGCGTCCACCTGCACGCGGAGCCCCTGCGCTTCCATGTTGTAATCCGTGTACTCGATCCGCGAGACGACACCCTCAGTAATCGAGACCTGCTCGCCCCCCATCGGATACCCGATCGCTTGGACCGTCGATCCGATCGAGGGAAGCGTGTCGCTCAGCTCGAGCACCGGATGCGCCGAGTGGAACTCGTCGCGTTCCGAATCTTTCTTAATCTCGATGACCGCGAGGTCCATCTGCTGCGAGATCCCGATGACCTCCGCGCGGAGCTTGTCGGCGCTGTTGGGAGGCTGGACATAGATCCGCGTCGCTTGCTCGACCACATGCGCGTTGGTTAGGATGCGATTGCCCTCGATCACAAACCCAGTCCCCGACAGCTCCTGAGGGGCTTGCTTGGTCCATGGACGAGCAAAGTCCGGACCGCGATATGTTGAGAAAATCTTAACCACCGATTCGCGCACAGCAGTTGAATCCTGCGACCCAATCACCATGAAACTGCTCGCCATCAATATCCCGACCATCAACATCAATCGCATCGCTATCTCCTAGAACTCACAGTGCATCATCAAGAGATGCTACAGCGATCATAGTGCCTCCGTTTCAGTCCTTCTGAGATTGCTACCATCAGTGCAATGACCACCACGCTCAACATCCAAGCCCCAAAGGACTTCCATCTCGCAAGAGATGTCTGTTCCTACGGCTACTTCCTGCTCGCACCCAATCACTGGGATGTCGACAAACAACACATGCTCCGCGTGCTCGAGTTCGAAGCCGGACCATCACTGTGTGTCATCGATCAGCCGAAAGATCGCGTGCGAGCGCGTTTCGACCGATCGCTGGATCGATCCGAACAATCGAGCGCTAAAACGCAAATCACGCGGATGCTCTGCTTGGACACGCCGCACGAGGAGATCAAAGCATTCCACAAAGTCGATCCGAGATGGAAGAAATCTGGCGCTGGAAGACTCTTCCGCTCCCCGACGCTCTTCGAGGATGTCATCAAAACCGTGACCAGCTGCAACGTCACCTGGCCGAGCACCGTCAACATGAATCGCCGACTCTGCGAAGTCTGCGGCCGAAAGTCACCCTCCGGAGTCCCGTCCTTCCCCAGAGCACAAAAACTTGCTCGCACGCGCGTCGGGACACTGCGTGGGCGCTGCCGAGTCGGATACCGCGACCAACGCATCATCGACCTCGCCAAGCTCTTCAGTAAAGGTCAAATCGACGAGCACTGGCTCGAGAACACGGCAACTGATGATGAAGTCTTCAAGTTCTTGGTTACGCTTCCTGGGATTGGTCCCTACGCCGCGGGAAACATCATGCAGCTCATGGGAAGATACTCACGACTTGCGCTCGACACCGAGTCCATCCGCCACGCCAAAGCCGTGCTCAACATGACCGGCACCGACAACCAACTCATGAAGCGCCTCAAAGCACACTACGAACCATTCGGGGATCACAAGTTCCGATCCTACTGGTTCGAGCTCTGGGAGTTCTACCAATCCAAAGCGGGACCCGCGACCACCTGGCGCCGCGACGCGACGGCGACAATGTTCACTTCCGCGAATCTGAGCAAATGAGAGTTGAATAAAAAAACGCCGGCGAATCACGAGGATTCGCCGGCGCATATATGAACTGCGCCTTCTCCAGAGAAGCGCAGAGCAGATGCCCCAAAGTCCGTTACTGTTTATCAGGGATGATGCTCCCTGTGCAAAGGACAACCTACTACAGATTCACTTAAATGCAAAGAGAATTCTTTAAGAATGCGCGTGGTTCAGTGATGCATTGAGCCCGCTGAGGTCTTGTAACGCGTGCACTCCCCAGAATCCAGCACGCAGCGCCTCGATCGCATGCACCGCTTGTCCCGCGGCGGTCGCCGTTGTGATCATCGGGATCCCCAATCGCACAGCAGTCGCGCGGATGCGTCCTTCATCTGTCTGCCAACCTGTGCGTGTTGGTGTGTTGATGACCAGTTGGATCTCGCCGTTCTGCATGAGATCGATGACATTGGGACGCGCGCCCGCCTGGATTTTCTGCAAGACTTTCGGACGCAGCCCGTGTCGCGCCAGTTCATCCGCCGTGCCTTGTGTAGTAAACACCGTGAACCCCATCGCCATCAGCGAGCGCACAATCGGGATCATCGCGGCTTTGTCATCCTGTCGGACAGACACAAACACCCCGCCGTCTTTCGGGAGTGAAACCCCAGCGGATTCCATTGCTTTGAGATACGCCGTGGGGAGTGAGACATCGACACCCATGACTTCACCCGTCGATCGCATCTCAGGTCCGAGCACAAAGTCCACGCCTGGGAACTTGCGGAACGGGAACACTGGTGCTTTCACGGTGAAGTACCCAGCATCTGGGATTTCTTTCGTTCCTTGCTCGCTCAGTGAGACACCCATCATCGCTTTGGCCGCGACCGATGCCCACGCAACACCCTTGGACTTCCCGGCATACGGCACCGTCCGCGACGCACGCGGATTGACCTCGATGATGTACACCTCGTCGTCCTTGATCGCCATCTGTACATTCATGAGACCGCAGACCTTGAGCTCCTTCGCGAGCTTACGAGCGGTGTCCTTCACCTGCTCAAGCACCACCGGACGGATCGTCGTCGTCGGGATCATGCAGGTCGAATCCCCAGAGTGCACACCCGCTTGCTCGATGTGCTCCATGACCGCCGCGACAAACGCTTCACCTGTCCCATCTCGGAAGTCCGCGACGACATCAACATCCAGTTCCGTGGCGCTGCTCAGGAACTGATCAATCAGGATCGGAGCATCATCGAGTCCCGACACATCCACGGCTGTCAGCATGTAGTGCCTCAGCGCGGACTCATCGGAGCAAATCTCCATCCCGCGACCACCAAGCACATAACTCGGACGCACAAGCACCGGATACCCGATCCGCCCCGCGATCTCGATCGCTTCATCAATAGAGCGTGCGATCCCCGATCCAGGACGACGAAGATCAAGCTTGGTCAGCAACTGATCAAACCGATCCCGATCCTCCGCACGATCAATCGCTTCCAATGCCGTCCCGAGCATCGGGACACCCGCAAGATCGAGACCATGCGCCAGATTCAACGGCGTTTGCCCACCGTATTGAACCACAGTCCCCTTGAGATTCTGCGACAACTTCTCCGTCACATTGAGCACATCCTCAAGCGTCAACGGCTCAAAGAACAAGAGATCACTTGTGTCATAATCCGTCGAGACCGTCTCGGGATTCGAGTTGATCATCACCGCGTCGTATCCGAGTTGTTGTGCGGATTGCGCCGCGTGGACGCAGCAGTAATCGAACTCGATCCCCTGACCAATGCGATTGGGTCCACCACCAAGGATGATGACCTTCTGTTTCGGATCAGTCTCCGAAAGCAACCGATCCCTCAGCTCACATTGCGCAGGGACTTCCTGCGCCGATCCGTCTTCGAGGACTTTGCGTGATCCCGCTTGATAGGTCGAGTAGTAGTAGGGGGTGATCGCTTCAAACTCTGCGGCACAGGTATCCACGCACTTGAACACCGCTTCGACCCCAATCGACTTGCGATGATTGCGAACCTGTAGGATTGTCTCGGAGCTGATATTCCCAAGATACAGATACGCAAGCTGCGCATCGGAATACCCAAGCTCCTTGGCGCGCTGCATCAGCTCGCGATCGACACCCTCCAGCGTCTTCGCTTCAACAAGCTGGTCCTCAAAGTCCACAAGCTCCTTGAACTGATACAAAAAGAACTTGTCAATGCGTGTCAGCTCGTAGATCCGATCGATGCTCCATCCCATCTTCATCGCGTAGCGGATGAAATAGAAGCGGCCTTGTGAAGGAACCGAAAGCTTGCGAGTCAATCGATCTTCGTTGATGGGCCATTCGACCTCGCTGCCGTCTGCCTTCTTCCCATCCACAGCACGCTGAGCCGCGAGCCAGTTATCGTTCTTGTCGAGCCCCAGCCCGAAGCGTTTGACCTCCATCGAGCGGATCACTTTCTGCAGCGATTCCTTGAAAGTCCGTCCGATCGCCATCGCTTCGCCCACCGATTTCATCTGGGTTGTCAGCGTCTCGTCCGCTTCCGGGAACTTCTCGAAGGTCCAGCGGGGCATCTTCGTCACAACATAATCAATCGTCGGCTCAAAGCACGCGCTCGTCGTCCCGGTGATGTCGTTGCGGAGCTCATCGAGCGTGTATCCCACAGCGAGCTTCGCCGCGATCTTCGCGATCGGGAATCCCGTCGCTTTCGATGCAAGCGCCGACGAACGCGACACACGCGGATTCATCTCGATCACCACAAACTCGAACGGCGGCTCTGATCCATCCGAGGTCGGTTCCGGATTCGGATTGACCGCAAACTGCACATTCGATCCGCCAGTCTCCACCCCGACCGCACGCATCACCGCCAGCGATGCGTCACGCAGGACCTGGTATTCCTTATCTGTCAGAGTCAGCGACGGCGCGACGGTGACAGAATCCCCAGTGTGCACACCCATCGCGTCGATGTTCTCGATCGAGCACACGACGACGCAGTTGTCCTTCTTGTCGCGCACGACCTCGAGTTCGTATTCCTTCCATCCGATGAGCGACTTGTCGATCTGGATCTGTCCGATCATCGACGCGTTGATGCCGCGTGTGACCAGCTCCTCAAACTCCGCTCTGTTGTACGCGATGCCTCCCCCCCATCCGCCGAGTGTGAAAGCCGGACGCACAATCGCGGGAAGACCAATCTCCTCAGCAAATCCGAGCGCCTCCTGCAGCGACTCAACGGTTTTCGATTCCGGAGTCGCCAGACCGATCTCATCACAGATGTCGTTGAATACCTGACGATCCTCAGCGCGATGGATGATCTTCCGATCCGCGCCGATCATCTCGATCCCGAACTCTTCAAAGATCCCCTGGTCACTCATCTCGCACGCGCAGTTGAGTGCCGTCTGCCCACCAAGCGTCGGGAGCACCGCATCGATCGGGGTCCCAAGCTCGATTTCCTTCTCGATGATCTTCCGGACCGATTCAGGAGTGATCGGCTCGATATAGGTCCGATCCGCGAACGCGGGATCTGTCATAATCGTCGCCGGATTCGAGTTGACCAGAACAACCCGATACCCCTCGTCTTTCAGCGATTTACACGCCTGTGTCCCTGAATAATCAAACTCACATCCCTGCCCAATGACAATGGGTCCCGATCCGATCAGCAGAATGGTCTGCAGGTCATCGCGTCGCGGCATTCAGTGATTCCTGTGGTTTGGGATTCATGAAGAAGGTCCGGAAATATCAAGCAAGAGGCGCAAACTGGACAAGTGTAGCCCAGAACCTTCTCCAAGGTTTGATCAAAGAGATAACGATCATCCGCGTCCGATTCGATGAACCTGAGCCACTCACCCTCGTAAGATCAATCACCGGGCCTGAAGGTTCGATATCCCTGATCCGGTGCACCCTTCGCACCCTCTGGAGAAATGCCTATGTGTGGCATCGTTGCTTACATCGGAAACAAACCCGCTCAGCCCCTCCTCATCGAAGGTCTCAAGAGACTCGAGTATCGCGGATACGACTCCGCAGGACTCGCCGCGATCAACGGCGAGGGCCTCCAGATCGCCAAAGCCGTCGGTCGCGTCGCGAATCTCGAATCTGAACTCGAAACCGTCGGCGGGATCCACGGCTCCATCGGGATCGCGCACACAAGATGGGCAACCCACGGCGGAGTGACCAAAGAAAACGCACACCCGCACCGTGACCACGATCACGGCATCGCACTGATTCACAACGGGATCATTGAGAACTATGCCTCGCTCCGTAAGCTCCTCGAAGAGAAGGGACATCATTTCGACACCGAGACCGATACGGAAGTCCTCGGGATGCTCATCTCGCACCTCTACGATCCAGACAACGGCGTCGATCTGGAGAAAGCGGTCCAAGCCGCTTTGCGAGAAGTCCGCGGCGCGTATGCGATCGCCGTGATCTGTGAGAAAGAACCCGATGTCATGGTCTGCGCGAGAAAGGGATCACCCCTGCTCGTCGGGATCGGATCGGGAGAGTACATCGTCGCGTCCGATCCATCCGCAATCATCGCGCACGCATCCCAAGCGATCACCCTCGATGACTACTCCGTCGCTCGTCTGACCCGCGATGGATTCCGCACAACAACAGTCGACAATGTCGAGCTCTCTCCAAAGGTCATGCAGCTGGAGATGGACCTTGAAGAGATCGAGCTCGGATCCTTCGAGCACTACATGCTCAAAGAGATCTACGAGCAACCAGAAGCACTCCGCCGATGCTTGCGTGGACGCCTGGACGAGAACGAAGGGAAAGTGGTTCTTGGAGGTCTCAATGCGTACGCCCAGGAACTTGTCAAATCCCGTCGAGTCATCCTCACCGCACAAGGAACCGCACTCCATTCCGCGATGATCGGAGAATACCTCCTCGAAGACCTCGCGAAGATCCCAGCAGAGTGCGAGTACGCGAGCGAGTTCCGCTATCGCAATCCGCTCATCGAAGACCGCTCCGTGGTCGTCGCTGTGTCCCAGTCTGGAGAAACCGCCGACACCCTCGCGGCACTCCACGAAGCAAAGGACCGCGGCGCCCTGTCACTCGGCGTGATTAATGTCGTCGGATCCACGATCCCACGCGAGACCGATGCCGGCGTCTACCTGCGTGTCGGACCTGAAATCGGTGTCGCGTCCACCAAAGCATTCACAGGACAGGTCGCTGTTCTCACGATGATCTCCCTGTTCATGGCGCGTCGCCGCATGATGTCCCCAGAAGCTTCCGCGCGACTCATGGCGGAACTCAAGCGCGTCCCAGACATGATCGAGCAGGTCCTCACGACCGACAAACGCATCGCCGAGATCACCGCGAAGTATGTCCACCGCGACAACTGGTTGTTCCTCGGACGCGGATACAACTACCCAACCGCGATGGAAGGGGCGCTCAAGCTCAAAGAAATCAGCTACATCCACGCCGAGGGCATGCCCGCCGCGGAAATGAAGCACGGCCCGATCGCGCTGATCGACGAAGGAATGCCCGTCGTCTTCATCGCCAATCAAGGGAACCAGTACGACAAGGTCCTGAGCAACATCGAAGAAGTCCGTGCAAGAGGTGGTCATGTCATCGCCGTCGCAACCGAAGGCGACAAACAAATCGAATCCCTCGCGGAAGATGTCCTGTATGTCCCAGCGGTCGAGGAGTGCCTGAGCCCGATGGTCACCGTCGTCCCGCTCCAGCTCCTCGCGTACCACGCCGCACTGCTGCGAGGCCACGATGTGGATAAGCCGCGAAACCTCGCCAAGTCCGTGACTGTTGAGTAATTCAAGGTCCGCTTTCAAGTTCTCACCTCCCATAAAAACCCGATCCCCCCTCAAGTCCCATATCAAAGGTTCCGATACCCATCCTGAACCTCTGTTAAGGGACCATGATGAGCGTGCAAACCGCTACAACCCAATCCTCCTACACGACCCGCAAAGCTCCGGTCGAGTTCGAGTCCAATCAGGGACTCCGCACCGATGAGCTGATGCTGCGTCCGCTGGGATTCGCGGATGAAGCGGTCTTTGTTGAAGCGCTCGATCGCTCGCGTCTCCCGCTCCGCAAGTGGATCCCGCTCGAGTCCAAAGAGCAATCCACGAGCGAGTTCTTCCAGTCGCAGGTCCAGAAAGCGATAGAAGGCGACCAGTCCAATACCGCCTGCCGAAGGGCGATTTTCCTCAACGACAACACCTTTGTCGGGATGGTCAACCTGATCAAAATCGAACGGGGAATGGAGTGGACCGCCGAGGTCAACTACTGGATCGACAGCAAGCACGCCGGCAAAGGACTCGCGACCAAAGCACTCCAAGCGATGCTCGACCACGCGTTTGCCCACATGCCGATCGGACTCGGACTCCACCAGGTCCGCGCCCAGATCTGTCTGGACAACCCAAGCTCCGTCCGCGTCGCCCAGAAGCTCGGCTTCAAGAACTCAGGTCACACCGACCTCCTCGAGATCAACGATGCACTCATCATGCATCACGAGTTCACGCGGTCCGCATAACCAATCACTACCCAAACAAATCAAAGCAAATCCGAGCATGCACGCGGAGAATTTTCGATTTTTCAGCGTCCCCAAGACAGCAATTCCACACACGGCGAGCTCATAGACGCAACGGCTTTACTGATCTCATAAATACATAAAATACAGTAGTTTGCGACATTTATGAAATTCTAGACTCAAAGCAAAAAATCGATCGTTTGGCCCATGGTCGGGTGCTTTCAATTTGCCTTTCACATGATGCCGCATACGGTCTAGGTTCGCATTCAATTCCAAAAAGTGGGAGCCCAAGACCAATGCCGACAGCCAACTACGACTCGCGCACCCTGTCCATCGACGGCAAACGAATCTGGATCGTCTCCGGATCCATGCACTTCCAGCGCATCCCCCACGAACTCTGGGAAGACCGCATCCGCGCCGCCAAAGCCGCGGGCGTCAACACCATCGAGACCCCGATCTTTTGGAACCTCATCGAGCCGCGTCCAGGATCCTACAACTTCAAAGACAACAACGACATCAAGCACTTCCTCTCGCTGCTCGCCAAGCACGAGATGTACGCGATCATCCGTCCCGGCCCGTTCGTCGGCGCCGGATGGGACCTCGGCGGTCTCCCTGCTTGGCTCCTGAACATCCCAGAACTCAAGCTCCGCGCCCCGAACCAACCCTTCCTCGAAGCCGTGGGCAAATACTTCAACGCTCTCGCGAAGCAGATCAAGTCCATGCAAGCGTCCGTCACCAAAGGCGGCCCGCTCATCATGATCCAGAACGAGTCTCAGTGGGACTGCGACGATCAGCAAGCAGCACCGAAGTATCTCGGAGAGCTCGCACGCTACCTCCGCGAAGCCGGATTCACAGTCCCCAAAATCAACGCGAACAACCTCTGGCAAGGCGTTGAAGGCGAGATCGACGGCTGGACAGGTGAAGGCGACATGTTCGCGATCATGCGCCAGCTCAAAGCCGTGCGTCCAGACCAGCCGACCATCGTCATCGACTACGGCCCGCTCCGCCGTCCGATCTTCGGACAAGAACTCGAAGCACCAGTGGATGGATACACCCTCCAGCGTCAGCTCGGAGAGATCATGTCCGCAGGAGGTCAGTTCAACCTCGCAAACTTCATGTCCGGCACCTCCTTCGGATTCTGGGCCGGACAAGCATCCGCCGGAGAACCCTGCGCCTACGCACCAACCTACGACGCCGGCGCGCTCATCGACGAGCACGGCCGCATGACCAACGAGATGGGACCCGTGCGTCGTCTGCTGACTTTTGGATCCTCGTTTGCCAATGTGCTGGCGCACACCGAGAACAACACCCCGCCGGTCGTCATCGATCCAGTCGTGGATGAAGACGCGATCCAGGGGCACATCGTCAACCAGATGAACGGCTCTCAAGGGAACATCATCTTCATCTTCTCCCCGCCGAAGGCCAAAGCCGGAACCATCAACCTCCTGCTCTCAGACGGATCGTCACTCCCAGTGCGATTGGGGTCCCAACGCGTCCACTGGTGCTTGACAGATTACAACATCTCCTCAAAGCACACGCTTGATTACACCTCACTCTGTGCGCTGAGCAACACTGAAGACATGCTCGTGCTCTTCGGACCCGGCGGGGGGATCGGCGAAGTCTCCATCAACGCATCGCCACTCGTTGTCGAGGTTCCCAAGGGGCGCAAGCCGGTTGCAGTGATGCATGAGGGGATCTGTGTTGTCGTTGTTTCCGAAGATGTTATCGACGAAACATTCATGCAAGGCTCCGAAGTCTTCGTCGGTGTGCAAGGGCTCACAGCAGATGGAGAACCAATCCCATCCGCAAACGGCAAGACGCACACACACATCACACCTGACGGAAACGCGAAGACCACAACCACGAAGTACCAAGATCGTGATCCTGGAGAGAAAGCACCAAAGATCGCTCTGGGGAACTGGGAGTGCGCCCAAACCGAACTCCATATCGATGGTTCGAGCCCTCGCTACGCCGTGATCCCAGGTCCAGCAGACCTTTCAGAGCTTGGAACGCCATACGGCTACGGCTGGTACAAAATCGAAGTGAAATCACTTCCGAATGGAAAGATCAACTTCGTCGCTCCAAGTTCAAGTGATCGTATCCAGTTCTTCCTCGACGGCGATCCCATCGGCATGATCGGATCAGGACCAGGCGCTTCCGATTCGATCGCACTACAACTCAAAGCAGGATCCGACAGCTTGATCGCACTCGCGGACAACACCGGAAGGATCTCAGGCGGCTCAGTCATGGACGAGAACAAAGGTCTCTACGGGCACCTCGTTGAGAACACCCCGTTCAAGCCTGGGAAGCCAAAGGTTGTCACTGGTGATCCGATTGATGTCCTTGGATATTCGACTCCAGTCTTCGGTGTGCGTGAAGGAGAAACCACACACCACAACCGACTGCAGTGGTCCTTCAAGCACCTCAAAAAGTCTTCGATCTATTTGGAGATCCCACCGATCAACGCTCGCGTGATTGTCGTGCTCAACGATGAACCAATCGAGCTGATCGGCGCGATGCGCCGCACAACGATCGAACTCGACGATGAAGCCACCAAGCGAGGTAACAATGTCCTCGAGCTGGCGCTGCATCTGGATTCGCCGAGCCATGAGCAGGCTGATGAACTGTCCGAAGAGATCCTCGAAACACTCACCAAAGATGTGAAGTTCATCGAAGGTGCCAATGTCATCTCCGAGAAATGCGAATGGTCCTTCGCCAAATGGGAAGCACCTGCAGAGATCGACTTTGACTCAGTCAGCAAGTCCAAGCTCTCATCAACTGGGAAGCCGAGTTGGTGGAAGACCACCTTCCAAGCTCCAGAAATGGACCTCGCTATCTCGCTCGACACGAGCGGGCTCACCAAGGGTCAGGTGTACATCAACGGCAACGCGTTGGGGCGCTATTTCACTTCGACTGCAGACGGCAAGTCAGTGGAACCAACGCTCAATCTCGCGATTCCATCATGCTGGATCAACGAAGATTCAAACAACGAGTTATTGATTTTCGATGAGCACGGCGCCTCACCCGCAAAGGTGAAACTGATTGTTGAAAGGCGTTAAGCTTATTCGTCAGGTTGACCAAGCGCTTCAAACTCTGATGTGAGTTCTTCGTGCAGTTTCTGAGCCGCACGGAGTTCTCGCATAGCAATATCAAGCTTTTCTTTGAGTGACTGATCATCAGGACGCTCCAAGATCTGCTTGTCGTATTCCTTGATTCCACCTTTGAGGAGTTTGAGCCGAAGATCAGCAATGTGGAGCTCTTGTGAAAGCTCTCTACGACGCGCTTGAGTGATCGCGTCTTCCGCGTTGTCTTTGTTGGACCAAGGCTCGATGCGCCCTCGAGTGACTGTTCCTGTGCCGACATGCACATCACGCCCGGCCCCCGCGTTGACCACTCTCGGAGATCGCCGAGCGTTGCTCGCGCGGAACGCGCCGGGCTCTTCCGGATATCCCGCTTCAACCCAGTCGTCGACGCTGATCCCGCTTCCGACGCTTTGATTCTCAGGGAGCACGATCCCTTGTCGCGTCCAGCGGAGTCGGATCGCACGCGCCGCGATATGAGGGCTGATTGGAGCCGCGCCTCGAAGGAACTTGTACGAACCCAGCGGCAGGTCCAGATCGAGCACCCGCTCCCCTCGCTCGATGATGACATTCATCGTCTCGCCCGGATCATGACTCAGGATCATCGCGCGCAGATCGTCCGATTGCATCAGCGGCTGTCCATCGGCACGAACAATCAAATCCCCTGGGACCAGCATCGCCGCAGCGGGAAACTGATCGACTTCTTGCACAACCGTCCGGATCTCAACCCCACCATCACGCATCGCGCCGAACCCGACACCGAGCCCCGCTTTGGTTGTGCGTCCGAACAGTTCTCTGGATGCGATCCACAAGCGATGCCTCGCTTCTGCTGAAAGATCGTCACGCTCAAGCACTGGCGCGATCATGCTCAGCTCGAATCCCTCGTTCGGATTCCCGATCATCTGTGTCGATTGTTCGCGAACGATCCACGAAGGATCATCCAGCAGCGAAACCAGCTGCGACAATCGTTGCTCAGATCGCTGGACATCCTGCGCGTGCGAGACAGCAGCAATCACTGTCAATCCAAGAACCGCAGAGATGAGATGCTTCCGGATCATCGCTCTATCGTACCTCAAAGATCAAACACTCACACAGATGTATACGGCTCAGTAGCAAGCAGGTTCAACTGGATTCCAGTGCCCGCACGATGGTGGGGGATTGCTCATCGAGCCAGCACGCTTTTTTGATTGCCGCGTCGACAAGTGGACCTTGTCTCCCGGCCGTGCCTCCAGCGAGTGCTTCGTCGATAAGCACCGCAGGGAGCAGTGATCCGATGAGTCTCGGATTGGGTGAGGTCCCGAACTGCTCGATGTACCCCTTCCAGACCGCGAGCAGATGCTCCATGCTAGCGTCCTCAGGGATCTGATCAGCACTGGGTCGTTTCATCGAAAGGTACACGAGCGCCTGAGCCAGTTCCCGATCCCGAGATCCAAGTCGGCAGTTGTCAAAGTCACAGATCGCGATGATCTCAGGTCCATCGAAGATCATGTTCCCAGGATGCCAATCACCGTGCACGATTGCCGAGGCGCGAGCGTTGGCGCGATGCGCATCAAGCCCGTACTCCAGGATCTTCTTAAGTCGATCAAATGAGGACGATTCAAGCTCGATCCCATCGACGCGCTTCGGATTAACCACGCTCGTCTCGACCGTCGCTTCAAAGCTCGTGTTGATCTGATCCATCGCTTTGTGCAGTTCACCAAGCAGCATCCCCGCTTGGCGCGCATGCTCGACGGATTGATCAAACATCGTTCCCTCAATGAACACAAACAACTCGTAGGTCTTGTCCCCGATCTGACACATCGAGTTGTTGTCCGCATTGGTCCCGATCAGAGGAGGGATACAAACACCGAGACTCAAACACCCCAGTATGACCTCGTGCGCAAACCCAACAAGCGATGCGTGCTCCAGTCCCGGAGCGCGACGCTTGAGCAGCAGCTTCCCGCGTTCGCTCTCGATGACCGCTTTGGGCGCTTCGGATGATCCAGCGATCATCTCGCGGATGCTCTGCACCTTCCCGATCGGATAGTGTGACAACACCTCAAGGATCTCGTCGCGTGCAAAGCTCGCACGCCCCTGAGTGCTCTGGGGTGGGGGACTTGGATTAGTTGTGCCTGCAGGTGTGTGCAAACGCGTTACTCCGCGTTCTGGACTTGCTCTTTGATCCGATCGATCGCGCCCTTGATCTCAACAATCAATCGGCTCATCGTCGCGTCGGGACTCTTGGATGCGATCGTGTTCGCTTCGCGGAGCAGTTCTTGTGCGAGGAAGTCCATCGTACGGCCGATCGGACGCTCGTCCTCGTTTTGTAGCAGTTCGCCAAAGTGCACCAAATGTTCCGACAGACGAGCGATTTCTTCCGCAATATCCGTCTTCTCCGCGTACACCGCGATCTCACGCACGACTTCCGCGGCATCCGCTTGCACATCAAACTCGCTCATGAGCGATTCCATGCGCGCCTTGAGCCGCTTCTCGTAATCACTTGTCACATTGGGCGCGATCTTCTCGATCTCCTTCAGACGACCCCCGATGTAATCCAGATGACTGCTCAGATCGCTCTTGAGTGCCGATCCCTCCCGACTGCGCATCGAGACCAGGTGCTCCAGCGCCAGCTCCACAAGCGGACGCAGCGCCTTGCGTGCGGATTGCAATCGTGATTCTTCATCGCCCGGAGGTTGAAGCACTCCTGGGAGGTTCATGAGTTGCTCAACACCGATGTCGTCGATCGAGCAACCCTTCGCGTCCGCGATCTGCTGAGCGTATGAACGCAGCGCCGCTTGATTGACTGTGAACGCCGCCTTCTCGTTCTGTTCCGAAACACTGATGGTCAGGACCACCGATCCACGGGCGATCGCGGCTCGGATCATCTGCTCAAGCTCAGGTTCAAGCGACTGGAGCCGTTCAGGTACGCGCACACTCGTCTTGAGGAACTTGTTATTGACGCTGCGTACTTCGACGCTGTAGACCGTTCCCCCATCGTTACCCGATGCGTCGCCAAAGCCTGTCATACTGCGGATCAAGTGCGTGCTCCTGTCATGCTCAGCACATCAGCATATCGGATCAAAGAATGCTTTGCTCAGTGATATAGTTTCTTATCGAGGATTCCAGATCACTCGTCGGATTCAGGGGTTCCAGTCGGATCTGTGACTTCTCCAGTCAGATCATCGACCACTTCTTCCGCTTGATCCAGAGCTTCTTCGCCTGTGTCCTCAATCACATCCAATGCCGATGGATCAGCATCTGGATCAATCGCTTCAGATTC
>WUAJ01000350.1 GCA_009827215.1 Phycisphaeraceae bacterium | reverse complement strand
TTGGTTCTGGGATGGGTTCTTCGATGCCGCGATTCATAATCTCCGCGTGCGTCCAGATGGTGTGCGTGTGAATCCATTTACATTCGGCGAGAATGTGACCGGAAACTTTGAGATCCTCAACAACCAGACGCGAAAGGATGCCTTCGCGGATCGTGATGCGCTTGATCTCCAAGGTGCAGCTCGCTTGCGTGACTTGCTCAATGCGAACGGACTCGGGAGCTGGTCAAATATCACTTCAAATGTGGATTCTGGTCACCTTGATGTCGCTGATGATGGGATTGTGAACGGCACCAAAGGGCTGAACCATGTGTTCTCCCACGACAATGGTTCAGTCGGTAACGGCGGCTCCATGCCCCCTCTCCCCACTGCTCAGCAGCAGGGATACCAGATGCACGCATATATGCTGATGCGTCCTGGTCGAGCGATTGTCTATCACAATGGCCGTGCGATCTTCACTCGTGCCAACGGGTTCTTCCCTCGCGAAGGTGTGCCAGTCGCGATGGGTTGGGATCCAGCGACACAGCAGATGGATGACACGATCACCACGCTCGTCCAACTTCGAAATCAGGTCGCTCGTGGTCAGTATTTTGCTCTCAATGGGAACATCAGCGATGTGCTCGTGTTTGAGCGTGCCGCGAATGGATTTGCCAATGTCTTGACCGCGGTTAACGATCGCTTTGACGCTGGTTTCCAGACGATCACAGTGAATACTTCATACGCACAAGGCACTCGACTCCACGAGATGACCGGCAATGCCGCGGATCCAGTCGTGGATCCGAACAATGACATCCCAGAGTTGATCATCGTTGGCGCGGGTGGTTCAGTGACGCTGAATGTACCAAACAATGTCTCATCCGCAGGAACCCACGGCAAGGGATATGTGATTTACTCAGAGTCGCTCCCCGAAGCCGAGGTCACCTTCATCGGTCAAGATGGTGTGATCGAACCCGATCCCTCCACATTCCCTGACTGGATCCAGAGACTCAGCGAGATCGCGGTGATCCAAGACGATTCCTTCGAGATCCGCCTCCAGACAACTGCAGGCGATCCGCTCGATCCGAATACAGACGACAACGCGATGTTCGCATTCGATCAACGCGTGGACGATTGGAACGGGAATGGCGCACCGGACATAAATCCCTCCGCTCTGTTCCTTGGTGGCTATGAGAACTTCCTCACTGTAAATAGCCCCCTTTACAACTCTGGGAACAGCTTCGGTTTGTATCGACAAGTGATCGATGCGACCCAGATGGATGAAGGAATGCACTACCTCAGTGTCATCGCTTTCCGCCATCGGGACCCAAGCACCTCAACGATGTACCGTGAGGTCCGAAAGGTTCTGTACATTGATCGTCTTCCACCAGAAGTCGAACTTGAACAAGCGGGGATGACTCTTGAGGATGATCAACCGCAGTTTATTGTCCATGCTCTTGATCGCACAACGAGCGAACTCCACATGCTCCTCGATGTTCCGATGGGTACCGATCCACTCGCCTTGATCAATACACAGACTCGAGTAAATCCTTACGATCGATTTGAGTATCGTTACACCTTCGATCAGACTCTCACTCCAGGTGATCACGAGATTACGCTGGTTGCAATCGAAGAATCAGGTACGACGAATGTAGTGGTTGAGACTGTCACGATTGCTGGGGATTGCCCAGCGGATCTGACCGGCGAGGGTGATTTGAACTTCCTCGATGTCTCCGCATTCTTGACCGCATTCGGCAACATGGATCCAGTCGCGGACTTCACCGGCGAAGGACAGTTCAACTTCCTCGATGTCTCCGAGTTTCTGACTCAGTTCAGTCAGGGATGCCCGTAAAATCGAGGCCGCACCTGCGATTCCGCAGGGCATACTACGAAAAAAGAAACGGGGCTGGATGTGTCATCCAGCCCCGTGTTCATTGAATAGATGTCAATCGCTTTAGCGACGACGGCGTCCAGCAACCAGACCGCCGAGACCGACCAATGCCAGTGACGAAGGTGCAGGGACGATGGTGTAGCTCAGGAAGGTGCCTGCTGCTGATTGGGTGTCCCAGTTCGGTGTGGCTTCACCAGCAAGA
>WUAJ01000349.1 GCA_009827215.1 Phycisphaeraceae bacterium | reverse complement strand
AAGAAGATCGCCGAGGTCCGCTCTGACCTGACCGAGGTTCAGACACAGATCTCGCAGCTCGACCGCGAGCTCCAGGTCGCACAGAAAGTCGTCGCGCTCGCTTCGATGGACCTCGAAACCGTGACCGGCCAGCTGACACAAGCTCGCTACACGCAAGAGTCCAATCCCGGCGCGATCGTTCGTGTTTCGCTCAACAACCGTGCCGTCGATCTTGATGATGCGTACGCCAAGCGGAATCAGATCCAGCAGACCCGCGACATGTACGCGGCTCGTGCGACCGATCTGAACACCGATCTCGGATACCTCAACGATCAAGAGCAGCAGCTCTCAGAACTCCTCGAGCGTCTGGAAACCGAACGCTCCGAGTTCCAAGCGAAGCTCTTCCAGCTCGATGCACAGATCGACACGATCGCACGCAACGAACGCTTGATTGATATGATGGAAGACCGCCAGGAAACCATCGACGCGCACTCGAACTTCCAAGCGAACTCGCTTGACCAGCTCAACAGCCGACTGTCGAACATCCGAACCGAACAGCGTGCACGCCTTGAGTCGATCACGAAACGCGACAACGACAAGAACTACGTCGATGAAGCCGAGTTCCTGATCGATCAGGAAGGGCTCGTCACCGAGTTCAGCAACGACCAATCGCTCCCGGCACCAAGCAATGTTGGCAGCTTCACGATCGAGCAGCAGGTCATCGAGATCACCCCTGAGTCCGCAAAGACCCAAGGCCCGGTCGCGAGCAACTGATCCGAAACTCCTCTAACAACGATGGATGAAAGTCCACACCATGCATGCCGCCCGTTGGAATCCGGTCCAACGGGCGGCGTGCGTTTTGGATGCTTAGGATGCTCCCCTTGCCGGAGATCAGTGCATGCCGAGAAACAAGCGTCCACGCCGATACCGAAAGCGGAAAGGTCGCGGCATCGTCTGCGCCGGCGCCTCGCTCATCGGTCGAGGGATCGTCCGCTGTTTCCGGATCGGGAAGCAGGACCTCGCAAAGTCCCAAAAAGCACTCGTCAAGCTCGCTCGCGCCAAACGCAGCGGCGAGATGGTCCGCTTTGACGCACGCGTCGTCAAGATCCTCCCGGATGACAACGAGGGCGATCGACACCAGCGTTTCCTCGTCGCTGTGGATCACAAGCGTTCTCCGATCAACTCCGTGCTGATCGCCCACAACATCGATCTCGCGCCGCGCATCCCCATCAAAGAGGGTGCAACCGCGAGTTTCTTCGGACAATACGAGTACAACAACCGAGGCGGACTCCTCCACTGGACCCACCACGATCCCTCCAACTGGCGCGAAGGCGGATGGATCGACTACTGCGGAAAGCGATACGAATGAATCAGCAAGACGAACAATCCTACAAGCTCGGCAAAAAGAAGGTCATCCACATCCTGGTCTACATCGGAGTCGCGATCGTCGCGGCTTACTTTGGCATCGATCTCACCAACTCGCCAAACTCCGCGCCGGACAACCAAACTCAACGAGCCGCTCAGTGGGAGCCTCAGACCTCAACATCCCTAACCCAATCAGTCGCGGACTCCCAACGAGCTCTGGTCGGACTCGCCCGATCCCAGCAATCCGGAGAGATGGTCGAACTCCAAGCGCGAGTCGTCAAGCTCCTCCCAGACGACAACGACGGCTCAAGACACCAACGCTTCCTCCTCGCGATCGACTACGAGCCCTCCCCTACCGATTCTGTCCTTGTCGCCCACAACATCGACCTCGCTCCGCGTGTACCTGTCGAGGAGGGGTCGATCGTTCGGATCTATGGCCAATACGAGTGGAACGATCGCGGCGGGGTCCTCCACTGGACGCACCACGATCCGCGAGGACGCCACGCCGAGGGATGGATCGAACTCGACGGCGTTCGCTATGACTGAATAACAGAATCTTGCTTAGCAGATGCAATGCGGGAATTGCGCAATGTGTGCCATCGCAAAGATTTCGGTGGTGATTGGACCCTCTGAGTCTCAATTTCCGATATTCTTTGGCTATCCTGATTCTATAGACAAGGGCAACGCACACGCCCTTCATTTGGGCATTTCGTCCAAGGAGACAGTGCTTCA
>WUAJ01000348.1 GCA_009827215.1 Phycisphaeraceae bacterium | reverse complement strand
TTCCAACTTCATCAAAAATTCATTCGGACTCGGACATCGCGACACCGTACTCAAGTAAAGAGTGTCTTACGCGATTCCTTCATTCATCGCTCTGAGCATGAACAACTCATCGGGATTGACCAACGAGATGATTGTGTCCCCAGCGATCGGTGCAGCCGGTGCATCTACCGTGCTCACACTCATCACGCCATCACGCAGTGTGCAGAGCGCCACGGCTGATGACCCGTAAAGAGTCTGGTAATCCTCGAAGGTAAACTCGTTGGAGATATTGGTCGCCTTGATGACCCATCCATCTTCCAGATGATCTTCGAGTTCTGAGTACCCCAGTTCCTCACCAAAGAGGACTCGTCCTGTGCTATCTGAGTGGCCCGAGTCAGGAGCCTTGGTCACCTTGGAAGTCACTCTTGAGAGTCGGTACATCTTCGATGTATCGAAGTATCCCTTGAAGGCTTGGAGCACGAGTGTGTTGACCTCATCGTTGGGAGTCGCCGCAAACACGCGTCCGATTCCTCGGAGATCGAGATCGGTGATGTCATTCATCGACAGAATATTGGCATGTGTTGCAGGCAGCCCACTCATCACCGCTCGGCGGATGTTCGAACGATTGGTGTCCACCAAATACACAGATATCCCATGTTTCGTGAGCACTCCAGCAAGTGCTCGAACCCAACTGCTCGCACCAACAAAGACGATACCTTGAGGATTCGGATCAGAGACTCCAAGTGCCCGAGCCGCCCATGGCGCCGTAATCCCATAGAACGCGACTGTGCCGATGATGACTGTGAATGTCAGCGGCACAATCGTCTCGTACCCCTCGACTCCCGCCTTCTCCAGTCCGAGCGCAAAGATCGAAGCCCCCGCCGCCGCGACAATCCCTCGTGGCGCCATCAGGCACAGGAAGACACGCTCTTGCCAAGTCAGTCCGGCCCCCAGAGTGGACAGGAACACACCAAGCGGTCGAGCGACCACGATGAGCACAAAGAGGAATCCACAGACCTCAAACCAGTTGAGCTGCTGCAGATCCTCAATCCGCAATCTTGCCGCGAGCACAATAAACAGCACGGAGATCAGCAGCACTCGGAGGTTCTCTTTGAACTCCAGGATGTGGTGAACATCGACCTTGCGTTGATTGACCAGCACGATCCCCATGACAGTTGTCGCGAGCAGACCCGACTCGGTCATGATCATGTTGGAAGCCGTAAAGGTCGCAACAACAAGCATTAATGAAACAGGATTCTGTAAAAAGTCGGGGATCAGGAATCGGTTCAAGAGTTCCTTGAGCAGCAGCGCCGCAGCAGTTCCAAGAAGAATCCCAGCAGTCAGTGTTGCCGCGATCGCTTGAATCGTGACATCAAGACTGTGAGTCCCAGGCTGAGCGACCAAAGCTTCGAAGACCAAGACCGCTACACCAACCCCGATCGGGTCGATCACGATCCCTTCCCACTTCAAAATCAAGCCGCTGACACCGGATGGTCTGATATGCGAGAGCATCGGACCGATCACTGTCGGCCCGGTCACAATCAGTACTGCACCAAGCAAGGTCGCAATCGGAGTGCTTAATCCAAGGATAAACTTCGCACTCAGTAACGCCACCATCCAAGTAACAAAGGATCCCACAGTCACCAACATCGCGACGCTGCGCCAAGAGGTTCGAATTTCGGTGAGCTTGAGTGTCAGCCCCCCCTCATACAGGATCATCCCAACAGAGATTCCAACAAGCGCGAGGAGTAAATCTGCTCCGAAGATGTCGTCTGGATTGATCGAGAACGAGGATAAAGAACCCATCTGCCGCATCACTGGCCCTGCGATTAATCCGAAGATCAGGAGCAACAGAATGGATGGAATCTTCAACCGCCATGCAGCCCATTGAGCACCGATCCCTAACAGCAGCACCGCAGCGAGCGCTACACCAATAGACGAACCACCACCAGCGGCGAGTGTCAAGTTCAAGGAAGCAGAATCCATCCTCACATGGTATCAAAGTGCGAACATTGCGTC
>WUAJ01000347.1 GCA_009827215.1 Phycisphaeraceae bacterium | reverse complement strand
TTAGGCAAGCTGAAAGCCGGGCGTCCAACGGTGGGGGTTGTGCTCCGTCCGTATGCTTGGGCGGTGGTCAAATGCTGGCTTGATCAGCGTCCACTCTCCCAGGTTTGGGAGTACTTGGAAGAACCAGCTGGTCTCGAGTCCTTTTCCTGGTCACGAGCGGTGATTGAAGGGGATCGTGCGTGGAAGCCGAAAATTGCCTAAAATGACATACCAGACCCTTATGGTGTGATGTGGATGAAATCACAACCTTGGGTTTGCAAAGGATGATTCCATGAGTCAGATCGCAACTGAGCGTGTTCAAGCGACCAAGCCCAAAGCAAGGCGTGGGGTCCCGGAGGGACTCTGGCTGCGCTGCCCGTCGTGTTCGACGATGATTTATCGTCGGCAGATGGAAGCGAACATGCATGTGTGTCCTGAGTGCAGTCACCACTATCGGATTTCAGCGAAGCAACGCATCGAACAGTTAACCGATGCTGATACCTTCGTCCCGATGTTCACAGAACTGCGTGCGGGAGATCCACTGAACTTCGTTGATCTCAAGAAATATCCTGACCGAATCGCGGCAGAGCAGAAGAAGACTGGGCAAGACGAGGGGTGTCAAGCCGGGACATGCTTCATCAAAGGTCGTCCCGCGATGCTCGCGTGTTTGGATCTGACATTCATGATGGGATCGATGGGATCCGTTGTCGGTGAGAAACTGACTCGTGCGATCGAGCATGCGACTGCTGAGAAACTCCCTTTGATCATTGTTTCCTGCTCCGGCGGGGCGCGCATGCAGGAAGCGGGACTCAGTCTGATGCAGATGGCAAAGACCTCCGCGGCACTCGCTCGTCTTGACGATGCAGGCGGATTGTTCATCTCTGTCCTGACCGATCCAACGACCGGAGGCGTGACCGCTTCATTCGCGATGCTTGGAGATTTCCACATCGCTGAACCTCGCGCATTGATCGGATTCGCGGGTCCCCGCGTGATCCGACAGACGATCCGTCAGGATCTCCCTGAGGGATTCCAGCGTTCTGAGTTCCTGCAGGATCGAGGGATGGTGGATCGTGTGGTCCACCGTCACGATTTGCGTAGTGAACTGGCGCGACTGATTGACTACGCTGGGATGTGATTCGACTCCACGCTGATCTCATGGCGATGCTGCAATGGACCAAACGCTTCGGGCGATTGCGAGCGTTATTGTGTGGTCTGCTCTTTGCACTGTGCGTGATTTTCTCGTTCCCACCATTCGCTGAGATGGGGATGTGGTGGTTAGCGCTGCTGACGCCGTTGCCGTTGATGCTGGTTGCCAATGAGCCGGTCATCCGTCCTAGCCGAGCGGCGATGTTCGTTGGGCTTGGGACTCTCCCGGCTTGGCTGTGGACGCACTGGTGGATGTGGGATGTGACGGTGATGGGGACGCCGTTTCTGATGCTGTATTTGATGGTGTATCCCGCGATCTTTATTTGGGTAGGGAATCGAGTCGTTAAGCGGTTTGGTCACGCTTGGATTGTGCTTCCAGTGGTCTATGTCGCGGTGGACTATCTGCGGGCTCATGCGGCGTTCAGTGGGTATCCGTGGTATCTTGGTGTGCAGCCGCTGATTGAATCTCCCAGTCAGGTCCTCGCGGGTCCGGCAGCAATCGCCGGGAATGCTGGGATGTACTTGGTGGGGTTGTTCTCAGCGATCTTCATTTGGCAGATCATGAAAGCTGCAAGCGGGGAGCGGTTGGTCCGGCATTCAATGAGTGCTGTGGGTGTGCTCGTGCTCTGGATTGGGTTGGGGGTGCTCGGATTGCGATGGGGGAACGAGGAAGCTGATCGGATCAATGTGGGGATTGTGCAACTCAATGTCCCTCAGGACAATCGGATGCAGTGGACGGATCGTCAGCGGTACTACGACTGGACAACGCTTCGTGATCTGACGATCGCGAGTTCGCGTGATGAGTTTGTGACGCCGGATGTAATCGTGTGGCCCGAGGGCTTTGTTCCTGGATGGACCTTTGATCCGATTTCATTACAGCATGAGCGTGACTTTGGATTGACCTGGAGCATGATCCCGAGGACGGTGGATGACGCTCCAGAGTTGTGGGGGATGCCTGATCGGATTCCAGCGACGAGC
>WUAJ01000346.1 GCA_009827215.1 Phycisphaeraceae bacterium | reverse complement strand
CGTCATCCCCTCGCCGCTCCCGTATTGTGTAGGTCACCAACCATCCGACCAGCGTACCAGACATCCGCTGATTTGCAAACCCGCACATACCCAGCATCGGACACCCCATGGACCTCACCAACCGCTCAAAGCCCAACTCCGTCGCGCTTGAAACCACCCTCCTCGTCCACGGCGTCCCCCCAGAATCTTCCCAACCTCTCAACGATAAACTCGCACAGATCGTCACCGACCAAGGCGCTCACCCAACATTGATCGGCCTCGTCAACGGCAAGCCAACCGTCGGGATGACCAACGAAGAACTCGCATCGATGCTCTCCGCAGACTCAGTCCTCAAAGCAAACACCGCGAACCTCGGCGTCGCGATGCATCAACAAGTCCACGCCGCGACCACCGTCAGCACCACGATGGAACTCGCATCCGCCGCAGGAGTCAAAGTCTTTGCGACCGGAGGCATCGGAGGCGTCCATCGCGGCTACGGCGAGCACCTCGACATCTCCAGCGACCTCGCCGCGTTCACCCGCTTCCCCGTCGCCGTCGTCACCAGCGGCGTCAAATCCATCCTCGATGTCGAATCCACACGCGAAGCACTCGAAACCCTCGGCGTCCTCGTCATCGGATACCAGACCGATTCATTCCCAGCGTTCTATCTCAGAGAGTCTGATGCACAGGTCGATGTCCGCATCGACGACGCACAAGAACTCGCTGAACTGGTCAGCAATGAGCTCAAGCGGGCCGAAAGAGGCATCGTCGTTGCCAACCCGATCCCACCTCAACACGAACTCGATCAATCCGAATGGAACTCGTGGTTAAGCGACGCTCAGCAGCACGCTAATCAGGTCGGCGCCTTGGGACGAAATGCGACCCCAACGATCCTTTCACGATTGCACCAAGTCTCTGAAGGCGCAACACTTCGAGCGAATTTGGAACTCGTCAAATCAAACGCAGCCCTCGCCGGGAAACTCGCGGCTCACTTGAGCTCCATGCATACCTAACAAAATTCTTACGAAATACGGCTTATCGGGCATCTTGACACAATATTGATCGAATATCGCGGATTGAAATCCGTTGATTCTCCCCCAATGTGCTACGATTAACGCAGAGTTTGCGCCTCCACGCAGTTCGGTGTTGATCCTCCGAAGCGGCTTGGGTTGTCGACAGACTCGGGAGAGCCGGGCAGTGGAATGCCTCGGAAAACAAATCTGTGAGAGCGACGAGTCCGCGCGTGCGGAATCGTCATCACCCAAAGGAGACAGAGATCATGCGTAAGCAACTCGGAATCGCAGCAATCATCGCCGCAGCAGGACTGTGCGCACCAGCACTCGCTCAGGACAGCGTCAGCACCAACGGCGGAGACCTGCCAGGCGATGCACTCAATCCATGGAGCGACCACTGTGCAGCATATGTAGTTGACCTGCATCCATTCACAACCTCGAAGGGTCACATGTTTGGTGTCGCACCGATCATCAAGATGACTCAAACCAACGCAACAACGAACTTCAACAACCTGTACTCATCCTCAACCATCAGCCCGAGCACCTCGGTTGATGTCAACTACTCGATGCAAGCGTTCTCCCTCTGGGAAAACCAACCGGGCGCTGGTCTCAATGTTGAAACAAACACACCAGGTACGCCAGTATTCGTTGGTGACGGCGGCGCTTCACGCTTCGCAGTCTCCATCAGCGAGTTCGGCACCACCCTCGGCGGTTCAAGTTACAACGGCATCATCGGTGCGTTCGTCAACTACGATCCATCCGATGCAAACCGCCTCTATGTCGATCGTCGCCAAGCTGCAGTCAACACAGCGAATGAGTTCGCTGGTGACAGCTCACAGCTCGGTGGCCTCTCGATGGACGCCGACGGCAACATCTTCTACCGCGGTGACAACAACAACTCCACCGGTACCGATCAACTTTCAGGCAACAACCTCTTCCGCACCCGCCTCGCCGATCGTAACTGCAATGTGCCGAACCTGGTTTCGTCAGCCGCAACGCTCGACGCAACTGATCGCCTGATCACCAACTACGGCGATGTGCTCGGTGTTCCAAACAACATCCCAGCACGCGTCGCAGGACCAGGCGGTCTCTCCGTCCACGGCAACGCGTGCGCAGCCACCACCGA
>WUAJ01000345.1 GCA_009827215.1 Phycisphaeraceae bacterium | reverse complement strand
ATCGCGAGCAGCGAACCGCAGCTCCCTGAGAATTTCAGCAGCGAGCAGTTCGAGGAGTTCGGATACGAGGAGGTCGCTCCTGGTATCGCGATCGAAGAGGACTTCTTCTCGATCTGTGGTCAGTTGATCATCTCGCTTCCAGGCGGCGGTGCTCTGCAGCTTGATTGGCCTCTGAGTGCTTCGGACTGGACTTCGGCGAGCAGCAAGTCGAGCGAGTCGGCTGAGGGAACTGTGGAGATGGATCCGGATGCGACCATCTACACCGAGGTTCCTTCGGACGACTTCGAGTAAGCAGACTGATTGTAAATCACAAACACAACACTTGAACGGGTGCGTTTTCCCCGGGAGTAGGAACATATGAAACGGATCTCTCGAATCGCACTGGCCGCGGGCGTCGCGTGCACACTGACCGGATTGAGCGGATGCATCGGTGGGCACGGCAAGTATACTCAGGAGCACATTTCTCTCGCGAAAGAGAAAATGAGTTTCATGAAAGCGGCGACTGAGTGGGACCTTGCTCGACAAGCATTCCTTGCTGGTGACCTTGAGAAGGCGCTGGACAAGGTGGATGGATCGCTCTCGATCAATGACACCGTCGTCAAGAGCCATGTGCTCAAGGGACGAATCCTAATCGAGATGGGTGATCTGGGCAACGCGATCAAGAGTCTGCACACAGCGGAGACGCTGAGCGCGGAAGATCCTGATACGCAGTACTACCTTGGTGTGGTCTTTGAGCGTTTGGCGCGTCCGGAAGAGGCGCTCAAGCACTTTGAGAATGCCTGCGAGTTTGATGATTACAACCCTGGCTACGCGGTCGCGGCGGCGGAGATGATGATCGATCTGGATCGCAGCGCTCAGGCGAAGCGGTATCTCGAAACACTCCCGATGTCAGCGAACAACGCGGGTATCCAGCAAACGCTTGGTCATATCGCGTTGATCCAGCACGATCCAAAGCAGGCTGAACTGCATTTCCGCGATGCTCGTTTGCTTGCGCCTGACGATACAGGAATCCTTGAAGAGCTGATCCATACTCAGATGAAGAACGGGCACTACGCAGATGCGGAACGCAACATCGCGGCGCTGCTTGAGAACTTTGAGCACAAGGATCGCCGTGACCTGAAACTCCTGCATGCGAAGGCATTGATGGGGACTGGGCGTCCGGTCGAGGCGCGTTCGATCTATCAGGAGCTGCTTTCAATCAAGAACGGCAAGAGCGATCTTGATTCCTGGATCGGTTTGGGGAACACCTCATACGCGATCAACGATGATCGGAGTGCTCGGCGTGCCGCGGCTCGTATCGTGGCGCTGAGTCCGAACACACACGATGGCTATGTGCTCTGGGCGATGCTCCACCATCGCACAGGTGAACTGGATAAAGCGTTGAGCTCGATCAATGACGCGATCGATCGCAACAACGAGGATGCGGATCTGTTCGCGTTCCGTGCTGTGGTTCAGCGTGATCTGGGGATGTATAGAAGTGCGCTTTCCAGTGCTGCTCGTGCGAGCTCGCTTGATCCGAGCAACACTGGGTACGGCAAGCTCGTTGGGTCGCTCCAGTCTCGTGTGTATGCGAATGCTCCGAGCGAATGATTAGAGCTGGCTAAGGCGAAGGTCGCAGAGGATCGGCTCAACACTGACTCGGTCTCTCCAGCGAGAGAGCTTTGGTTCGACAACAAGATCGATGATTGAGCCCGGGCTGATGTCCCGGGCTTTTTTCCACCAGTTCCATCCGACGACGCGGACGATGGAGTGATTGTTGTCCGCGTCACCGATTCTCAGTGAGAGGTGGGCGCCGGTCTTCCCGAAGGGATCGGGTCGGCCGTTGATTCGGGCGTTGCGGATGAGGACGCGGACGCGGGGGTTCCCGGCTCCGAATGGGGCGAGTTGTTCGAGCGTCGTGATTGCGGATGCGTCGAGCTCGTTGACTGTAGCGCTCGCATCTACGCGGATGGTTTGGACGAGGTCTTCTGGGTTGAGGATCGAGTTGGTGTGATTGGTGAGTGCTTGGACGAAAGAAGCAAAGTTTGACTGATCACACGCGAGTCCTGCGGCCAT
>WUAJ01000344.1 GCA_009827215.1 Phycisphaeraceae bacterium | reverse complement strand
TGAGAAAGCGCTTCGCAAGGTGCATGACTCAATCCGTGAAGGAGAAACCTTTGCTGATCCGCTGCGTGAGTCCAAGACATGTGATGCGATCGTGGTCAACATGATTGATGTGGGTGAAGAGACCGGTGACATGGACTCCATGCTCATGAAGATTGCGGACAACTATGACGAAGAAGTCGATGTCGCGGTTGAATCACTCGTCTCGCTCCTTGAACCAATCATGGTTGTTCTTCTCGGTGGCATGGTCGGAACCATCGTCGTCGCGATGTTCCTGCCGATGGTCAAGATGATCGAGAGTTTGCAGTAATCATTTTCGGTCCAAAACACCGTCTCTCGCACAACGGAGTACGCATTCGTGCCGCACACGAACAGACATTCTGAACATCCAAAGCGTGGAAGTCGCGATCGTTTCGCCTTCACCCTAATGGAGTTGATAGTTACACTGTCAATCATCGTGCTCCTGCTCGGATTCCTTGCGTCGGCGCTTGGACGCACGACTCAGAGTGCGCGGCAAACCGCAAGCCAAAGATCGGCAGAAGCAATTGCTGCATCTGTTGAGCAGTTCCGTCTTGAGTTTGGCTTTCTTCCACCCCTCGTTCACGACGGCGAGATCATTAGCAGAGGTGATTACCGTCCTTGGGATCAATCTGCGGGAATGGTAACCGCCGAGGAAGGGCCACTCGCTCCAGGACTTGTGGATGTCCCTTATCAATATCAGCAGCTCGTTGTTTGGAATGAAGGCTATGACTTTGATTTCTTCCGTAGACGCGATGGGAGTGCAACTGACGAGGTCGAAATCCCAGCTGGTGGGCAATGGGATCTCGATGGTGCATGGGATGACCGGCGTTACTCCCGCTACGCGCTTGCATATTACCTCGCGGGAACTCTCCCGCGTTCTGTTGATGGAGTCGCCGGGCAAGGCATGAGCCGTCCTCTTGCAAATGGTGGATTCGTGAATGTTGGGTACCCGATCGGGAGCACGCGTGATCGCTACGAGCCAACCATCGACACCGATCGTCAAGGGATTAAACTCCAGACTGGATATGTGCGTCCAATAGACCTCGCGGAGCATGCTGTAGAGCCGTATTCAGAGAACCTGACACCACAGGATCTGTATGACCTCTACGATGAAGAAGAACTCGACCAACTCACCGCTCTAGTAGACGCATTTGGAACTGCGTTCCGTTACTATCGCTGGGAACACGGTCGCTACAACACAGCGCGACAACTGGTCATAGAGACCTCGCTTGATCTCAACATTCCCCCAATCTTGCTTGATCCAGAAGTGTTGGTTGAACTGGAAAACGATGATAATGCGAACCCTGTTCTGGATGTGACAGCCGGTAATCCAGAGCTCCGTCAAGCACGATTCGCAATCGTCGGCGCTGGTGCCGACATGCTCTTTGGCACCGAGCCAATCGAGCACATCGTGAAAATCCTGAACACCAGAGACCCCGGAACAGATGCCGGAGAGATCGCCCGAATTCGCAAGCTCGCCATGGATGACAATGTCGTCGTGTACGGCAAATAATGAAGTTAGTTGGATGATGAACCTATTAAACACACATCCTGTTCATGGTAAGAGCAACCTGCGAGGTGCATTCACACTCGTAGAAGTGCTCGTGGTTGCGGTGATTGCGTTCATTCTGATTTCGATCAGTGTGCCTGCGTATCAGACGCTTATCAACTCATCTGAACGATCCCTAGCTGTGAACTCGGTACAAGCAGCCATCCAAGCCGCGCAGGACATAGCGCTGGATGGACGAGAAGGTGAAGACGGCGCCATCGTCTTCCTCGTCGACGAAAACGGCTTGATGACTATGGTTCCTGCAGTCAAGATCGGCGATTATAAAGAGCCCTACGCGGAAGCCCCAGGCGCTCTAGGATTCCAGTCGTTCGATTACGACTATATCGAGATGGAAATCTTCGCCCCGTTAACTACAGGAGAATCCATCCAACTCCCTGAATCATGGTTCGTTCGTGGATACGCGCCAATCGGGAGCATGATTGATCGCTTCGTAGTTCGAGGGGCACCAGCACAGAACAGATTTGCCGCTGTTTGGTACAACTCTTCGATTTACGGCGGAAGTGATATCCAAAGTGATGTCAACCAAGAAGGTCATTGGGTGTTCCC
>WUAJ01000343.1 GCA_009827215.1 Phycisphaeraceae bacterium | reverse complement strand
CGACGCTCTTCCGATCTGGCGGACTACTCGCAGATCGAGCTCCGCATCCTCGCCCACTTGTCCGAAGACCCCGCGCTCATCGCCGCGTTTGAAGCGGGAGAGGACATCCATCAAGCCGTCGCGGCGCAGATCAACGACATCCCGCTTGACGAGGTCACCAAAGACCAACGCTCCGGCGCCAAGATGGTCAACTTCGGGATCGTCTACGGCGTCACCCCCTGGGGACTCGCGCGACGACTCAATGTCTCCAACGCGGAAGCAACGCAGATCATCGACGACTACAAAGCGAAGTTCGCCAACATCACCTCCTTCCTCGAAGAGTGCGTCACCTTCGCCAAGACCCACGGCTATGTCGAAACGATGATGGGACGACGGAGACCGATCACCGAGATCGATGCACGCAACCCGCAACGCCGCGCACTCGCGGAGCGCGTCGCGATCAACTCGGTGGTGCAGGGGTCCGCCGCGGATCTGATCAAGATCGCGATGATCAACCTCCATCGGGACATCACGATCGCCAAGAGCGGCTCCGACCTCGACGGCACCAAGATGATCCTCCAGATCCACGACGAACTGGTCTTCGAGGTCCCCGACGCTCGCGTGGACACGGTCATGCCGATCGTGACGAGTCGGATGGAGGGGGCGATGGACCTCAAGGTGCCTCTGAAGGTCGATGCGCAGGTCTCGAAGGACTGGTTCGGCGGAAAATGAGTTGCAATCCGAGCGGATCGGATACACTACACGCGTGCCACCCGCGACCAACCAATCCTGGACGACCCGCGATCTGCTGTCGTGGATGACCAAGGCGTTTGAGTCCAAGGACCTCGACTCGCCGCGACGGATGGCGGAGATGCTGTTGGCGCATGTGCTGGGGACTGAGCGTTTGAAGCTCTACATGGATCCCGATCGTCCCGCTTCGCCACTTGAACGCGATCAGCTCCGCGACCTCGTCAAACGCGCGATGGAGCACGAACCGATCCAGTACCTTATCGGCGAGGAATCCTTCTTCGGGATGACCTTCAAGGTCGATCGCCGTGTGCTCATCCCGCGTCCATCGACGCAAACGATCGTCGAGGAAGTCCTCCAGCACGCGCGAAAGAATCCCGACGACAACACGCTCCGCGACTCAGACGCGGGACGCGGGATCATGATCGCGGACATCTGCACCGGGAGCGGATGCATCGCCGCCGCGCTCGCGAAGCACCTGCCGGGATCGCGCGTCATCGCGTCGGACCTCTTAACTGAGGTGCTCCAGTGCGCCAAGGAGAACTTCGCGCGTCATGATCTCAACGATCGCGTCGAGCTTGTGCAAGGAAACCTGCTCGATCCGATCGAGAACCACCCCGTCGCTGGGAGCGCGGGAGCGCTGCGGTACATCGTCAGCAACCCGCCCTATATCCCCGACAGCGAGTGGGACGCGGTGGAGCCCAATGTCAAAGACCACGAACCAACGATGGCGCTGCGCGCCGAGGACGACGGCATGGAGTTCGTCAAGCCGCTGATCGAGCGGGCACCGAAGCTGCTGTGCAAAGGGGGCAAGCTCCTCATCGAGCTCGCGGCCGCGAAGACCCCTGTTGCACTCAAAATCGCGCAAGATCACGAACTCCTTACGAATGCACGGATCGCAAAGGACTCCGACGGACTCGATCGTGTGCTCATCGCGACACGTATCTAACCCAGAAATGAACACACCAGTTATGAACTGAACGCTTCACGCACCTGCGTGATCAGCAGCTCAATCTCGAACGGCTTGAACAGCACGCTCTTGAGCCCTTCCTGCGACGCACGCACGATCGAGTGGTGCGGGTCGTACCCGAATCCGGTCATCAGGATGACCTGCGTCTCTGGACTGCTTCGGCGCACGGCACTGAATACCTCGTACCCATTGCGATCCGGCATCTGGATATCAGAAACGACGAGATCGAATGCTTGCTGACCTGAGGATTTGATTTCTTCGAGAACTTCGATCGCCTTTGCACCATCACTCACGATCGTTGTTTCACAACCGCGATGACGGAGCACATCGCCGATGATCTTGCGGATCTTGGGATTGTCGTCCGCGATCAGCACACGCTTCCCAACAAACAACGGATCCTGCTCGCGCTG
>WUAJ01000342.1 GCA_009827215.1 Phycisphaeraceae bacterium | reverse complement strand
GTGGTGATGTCACTCGGTCCGAGATCGATGCTGATCGTGAATCCATCGCCGAGGTTGATCTCGAAATCGGTATTGAGAGCTGGATCGACAAGTCCTGTGAGCGGATCGGTGCGTCCGGTGACGATGTTGATCCCTTCACCGTCGTTGAATACAGAGATCGGTGTGTCGGCGGCGAATGTGCGGATCCCAAGTAGTTCCGCGGTGCCTCCTCCTCCGGCAACTTCCGCGATCGAGAGCGCGTGGGATTGGAGTCCAGCGCTCTCGGTCATGATGTTGATTGAGCGTTGGTCTTCCGAGATCAGCACTCGCACGCCTGTGTTTCCGGATTCGATCGCGCTCTTGATGTCCGCGAGGGTTTGGGCTCCAGAGAGATCGATGGTGTGTGTTGAGCCGTTGTTGGTGAGCTGGATCGATCCGAGAGGAGATCCTACCAATCCGTTGAATACAGAAACGGGGGTGGTCCAAGTCAGTTGCGGATCGAGGTTGAGTCCATAGGGGTTGGTCGAAGAGAACGGCACGGCGGCGTTGTTGACCAAGCCGAGATCGGAACCGATGTTCGATCCCTGTAGATCGAAGAACTCGAGGTTCCCTGCGGGGATATCAATGCTGATGGAGTCGCCGTTGATGGAGAATGCGCTTGGTCCGAGCACGGTAACGGATTGGTCTGCTTCGTACTGCACGACCGCGGCGTTGAGTCGATCGAGCACATCGCCCACGGTGACCGCTCCGGCGAGGTCGACCTGCGCGACCTGTCCGCCGTTGTAGCTGAACTCGATGATACCTGTATTGACTCCTACTTGGTTGGCACCGTTGAGATCAGACAGGAGCGTGTCGGGAGTCAGTCCGGGATCGAGATCGACGCTGCCTTCGAGTCGATTGGAGAGTTCACCGATCGCGTTTCCGACGCCGAGGGTGAGCGGGACATTGGACGCGGCACCGAGCGCGGCGGTGATTCCTCCGACTTCACCTACAAATCGGTACGCGCCGCGATCGTAGATGATCGGTTGACGGCCGGGAGCTGATCCTCCAAAGGAGTATCCGATGAGGGACTCCTGGTTGGCGATAGAGAATAAAGAGTCGATCAATGAATCGATGATGACTGCTTGGCTCTCGCGTGTTTCGGGATCGGAGTTGATTTGCGATGACGCGATGGATGCTGCTTCGTCGACAAGGGATTTGGCATCCGCGAGGAGCTGGTCGAGTGAGCCGACAGAAGATCCAGCGAAGTTGAGGTTCTGCAGGATTTGATTGGTGCTCTCGATGCGTGTGTCGAGCGTGGAGATGGTCGCGCTGCGGACTGGATCGTCTGATGGTCGCAGGATATCGAGTCCAGATGCGAGCTGGTTTGTGAGTCTACCGATCGATATATTGGTCGCGTTGATGTTGTTGAGATTCTGCATCGTGAACATCAGCGATGGGGCGCGAGAGTATGAAGTGGGGAAGCTGGACATGGCGTTGGTTCCTATTACGCACGATCAGACGAGCGTGAGCAGTGTGTCGAACATCTCCTGAGCGGCGGTGATGACCTGAGCAGCGCCTTGGTACTGGCGCTGGAAGGTCAATAGGTTGATGGATTCCTCGTCGATGCTTACTCCTGAGACGCCGGCGCGTTGGTTGTCGAGACTTTGGCGAACCAAGAACGCAGCGTCCGCTTGTGTGCGTGCTGAAGCGGCTTGGACGGCGACATTCTGCGACTGGATGCTCCAGAACTTCTCGATGTTCTGTCCTCCGAGTCCATCGATTGCTTGTGTGCCGAGTTGTCCGAGGAGATTCGCGTTCTCGTTGGCGCTGAATGAGCCATCGGGAGCGAGTCGTCCGAGCATGACGGTGACATCATCCCGGACGGCGATGTCTGTAGAATCAATGCCTTGGAAGAAAGTGTTGACTCCGAGTGTCGCCAGCACTCCGGAGGAATCTTCGGAGAATGAGAACGAGAATCCGGATGCGGCATCAATCTGCAGGCGTCCCGATGGATCAAAGCTCGCCGTGAGTCCTGGGATCGCGTCGATCGCGGCGCGGATGTCTTCGGCGCTGGTATCGTCCGCTACGGATGCTGTTCCGAGTGTATCGATTCCGTCGAGATCAACTGGGACCCAGATCTGATCAGAGGTTCCGGTATCTTCA
>WUAJ01000341.1 GCA_009827215.1 Phycisphaeraceae bacterium | reverse complement strand
TGCTCTTCCGATCTCGAGCACCGAATCCATCTCAGCGGGTGTGGTCATCGGACCGATCGCGGTCATCGCCTCGCACCGTGCGGTGTACTCCTGGTCAGGCGTGCGATCGAGTTGCCACCGCACACCATCATCGGCGCCGGCCTGATCAGCGAGCAGACGGAAGAACTCAGGACGACCATCAGCGATGTCCTGCGCCGTAAGCTGGAGCATGAGCTCGGCGTCGGCCGGGAGCATCATCGCCCCGTTGTCGCTGCTCCCAGTGAAGTAGACCGCCTCAGAGGTGATCTTCTTGATGATCAGACTCCCACCGCCGAGCGCAGCAGCGCTGACCGATCCATCGGTCCCGATGGTGAGCACCATCGTCTGCTTGCGGAACGACCAGTTCGCGAAGTTCCAGGTGTGATGAAGGACCTCCTGCATGGCCTGGTCGATCATGAGCGGTTCGGGAAGCAACGGCCTTGGCAAACGCAACGAGTTTGAATCTACAAACTGGCGGAGTGAGAGAAGTGTGCCAGCCAGGTGCGCCGATTCGGTGGTGCTCTCCGGATTAGAACGGGTGTATTCCATCAGCGCCGTGCGCCGATGATCCGAAAGCTGAGAATAAACCGAATCCTTATCGGCACGATCGAACTGATGAACGATCGCCGCGGCCGCTTGGAAGATCACCCAGGTACGCCACTTGTCTGGGATCCCGAGATTCGAGTCCATAGTGTAAAAGGTGGCGCGCGGTGTGATCTTGTCGAGCGCCATACGAACCGCGCCGCCATCGACCGTGCCGCTCGTCCAGCCATTATCGACCATGAGCTTCTGATCAGTGGTCATCGACGAGTAAGTTCGCGCCGCGAGGATCAGCGCGATGTCGTTCTGGACAGTCCCGTCATATGTGAACATAGCGCGTGCTCCAGTGCTTCACGAACAACCCCATGGCGAGGTCACACACGGGGCACCATTGTGATTTAGAGGTCGGATGTGCCCGTCTGATACCACTTCTGAGTCTTGCCGTCATAGCGGAACCGAACGCTGTCCAGAGCACCAAGCACCAGACTCACACCGGTCGTGATGATGTTCACACCCTCAGAGATCGTGACCGCCGCCGAACCCGACTTCATGAAGATGTCAAGCGTGTAGCCATCACCCGCGCCGTTCATCGTCGCAAACTCGGTGATCACCAACGGTGAGTCAGCGTTCAATCGGATCACCGGCTTCTCAGACGGGATCTTGAGCTTGCCCGACTGTCTCAATGTCATGTCGTGCATCGGTTGCTGAGCGTTCAATGCTCGGTTGCGTCCTGCTTTTCCCATATCAGTTTCCTTCTGTTTGAGGATGGGTCGTTCATTCCCCCGGCGTCAAACGCACCGATCAGTTCTCCAGATCAACATCCGCCAGTCGCACACCGACCACTTGGACGCAGTATTCACCGACAATCGTGCCCGCCTCTACTCCAGAACTGTTTGTTGGAGCGAACTGAAGCTCGGTATCGGCCGTCACATTGATCGGGGTATCGAGCCATGCAAAGACCGATTTGCCAGCGGCATTGAGTTCAGCTATTGCATGGATAGCAATCAGATCGGGATCGGCGTTGGTGCCGAGACTCAGATGCGTCCCGGTCGCGATGGTGTGGGCACCCTTTGCCGTAATCTTGTACCCGAGGATGGTGCTTCCGGCAGGGATCTTCTCGTCCGCGAGTGTGATACGGGCTGCCGCAGCGGACGCAGCTACGGTCTTGAAGATGCCCAGGGTGTTACACCCAACGGCACTCAAGCTCTTCTGATCTCTCAACAGACCAGACAGACCTGCTGGCTGAAAGGTGTTCTGACTGACTTTGGCGCCTTCTTGGATTCCGTTCATTGCCTACTCCGATGCGTTGGTGGTTCAACTAGATCAGCGACCGACGCTTGATCCGGTTGTTCTGTGATTGATTCATGATGAAGATGCGTTGACTGTGCGAGCTGATCGACTTGTCTCTCGCAAAGCGCGTGATGCCCTCAAGCTCTGGGCTCATCGTGTCGGCGATCGAGCGGATCTCCTTCTGGAGCTCTTGCTGGTGATACCGCTGGTTCGCTTCCATCCGCTGGGTGACCTGATCGAAGGACATTCGTGATGAGTAGATCTCTTTGCAAACCTTGTCCTCATCCACGGGCAGGT
>WUAJ01000035.1 GCA_009827215.1 Phycisphaeraceae bacterium | reverse complement strand
TCGCAGAAGTACCCGTTCCCGCCTCAGATGGGAGAGCAGCTCGGGATGACCCTCCCCACCACTGGCAACTACATCGGCATCGTCGGACGCTTCGCGGATCGCCCGCTGATCACACAGCTCGCTGAGTCCATGTCTGAAGCGGGAACCATCCCCAGCGTCGCGGCCCCGCTCCCCCCGATGGTCACCGCGATCTACCGCTCCGACCACGCGAACTACTGGATGCAGGGGTATCCGGCCGTGATGATCACGGACACGAGCGAATACCGCAACCCCCACTACCACAAACCCAGCGACACGATCGAGACGCTGGACTTTGTCAAGATGGCGGCGTGTACCGAGGCGCTCGAAGCCGCGGTGCGATCACTCGCAAACTGAGTACATAAAAAACCCCGCCGGATCAGCGGGGCTTTCATTTGATGTTTTTGGTTGGAACTCAGCCCTTGATGCCGGTGACCTTCGCGATGGTGTAGCGTTGGCGGTGGCCGGTCTTGCGCTGGTAGGTGCTCTTGGTGCGGAACTTGTGGATGTAGAGCTTGTCGCCCTTCTTGACAGGCTCAGTGATCTCGAGGGTGACCTTCGCGCCGTCAACGTATGGAGCGCCGAGTTTCGCGTCGCCGCCGGTTTCGCCGACCACGAGGACCTTGTCAATTTCGATCTTGTCGCCGGCTTTGGATTCGCCGCCGTTGTAGAGGTCGATGTAGATGATCTCGCCATCGGTGACCTTGCGTTGTCCGCCGGACTCTTCGATGATTGCGTAGGTATCTGCCATTGGAGTGCTCCATTCAGCTGCCGCGTGGGATCGGGGCGGCTCATTCGTCAAGCCGCTTTGACCCGTCTCACATCGGGGTCGAGATGATAGACCCATTGACCCCCTCGGAAAACCCGCGGCTCAAAGGAGTTCACGCTCATCCCGAGCGTATAGATTGCCCCCAGAATCCCGATCCACACCCGACTGGGCTTTGACGGACGCCCGGCGACCAAACAGGCTCCGAATACCCTCACACTCCCGGCATCCCGAGTTGCTGTTGAAGACCCCCAACCCAGCCGCGAGAGCAATGAGGAGGAACATCGCCGTGGTCGCTAGGTCTGGGTGACCGAGCTCGACGAGGATCCACGATGACAGGATCATTAACGCCGCGATCACGATCGAGATCAGCACTTTGCTTGTCTCGTTCTTATTGGCCATTGTGTTGCTCCTTCCGAGTGGGGTTCAATCGGTGTACCGCTTACCGCCAACGAAGTTGCATCAGTCTCCGGTTAACAGGGGCGTGAACATGACTGCGTACAATCCAGCATGATCCAAGAAGAGACCTACAAAGAAGTCCCCACCACCGCGGCAGACCTTCAACACCCCGCTCCATCAGAAGATGTCTTGACCAGGATCACCGATACAGCGGAGCAGGTCTGGCACTACTCGTTCTCTATCGGTGAAACCGAGGTCTTCGTCAAGCAACTCGTCATCGCGCTGCTTTGCTTTATTCTGGGTCTGATCTTCTCAAAGCTGGTCTCTCGGCGTGTAGGCAACAAGGTGCTCCCCAAGCTCAAGGTCGAGCCGGGGCCAGCGAGCGCGATCCAGACCATCCTCTATTACGTGATGCTCATCATCACGGCTGTGGTCGCCTTGCAAATTGCGCAGGTGCCACTCACAGTGTTTACCATCTTTGGTGGTGCGCTGGCGTTGGGGATTGGCTTTGGTTCGCAGAACATCGTCAACAACTTCATCTCCGGACTCATCCTGCTCATCGAGCGTCCGATCCAAGTCAATGATTTCGTCACTGTTGAAGGCGAGACCGGACGCGTCCTCAAGATCGGACCCCGCGCGTCCCACATTCAGCGCTACGACGGCGTCACCGTCATCGTCCCCAACTCCCAACTCCTTGAGGGACAGGTCGCCAACTGGAACCTCCCGGACCGACGCATCCGCTCGATCATCCCTGTCGGGGTCGCGTACGGCACAGACGTCGTACACGTTAAAGCGACCCTCGAACAACTCCTGACCGATCACATCCGCGTGCTCGAATCCCCCGACAACCGCGTGCTCTTTGTTGGATTCGGAGACTCATCGCTCGACTTTGAGGTCCATTTCTGGATCTCACCCCGCTCGACCTTCGATCGGCGTCAGATCGAATCCGACCTGCGCTACAAGATCGACGAGCTCTTCCGTGAGCACGACATCTCCATCCCGTTCCCGCAACGCGATATCAACTTCAAAGCCTCCCCACCGATCGCGGTCGATGTCGAGGTCAAGAGCTGAATCACTCTTCAGCGAGCGCCTTGCTCTTGGCGATGCGTGCATCGCGCTTGCGGACCGACTCGTTGAGCTCAACCTTCCGCAATCGCACGGAGGTCGGGGTCAGCTCGACATACTCGTCTTCCTCGATGTACTCGAGTGCCTGCTCCAGCGAGATGTCGCGAGGTGCTTTGAGCGTGACCGTCGCGTCCTTGTTGGCGCTGCGCATGTTGTCGAGCTTCTTGACGCGTGCGATGTTGACCGTGAGGTCCGTGTTCTTGTTGCACTCACCGATGACCTGTCCGGAGTAGACCTTGTCACCAGGACGCACGAAGAGCACACCACGATCGTGGAGGTTTTCCACGGCGTACGCCGTCACCGGACCGGTCTCCGATGCGATCATCACGCCGCAGTGGCGCTTGGGACGCTCGTCGGTCGCCGGGACCATCTTGAGGAACGTATGGTGCATGATCCCCTGCCCCTGCGTCGCCGTCAGCACTCGGCTGCGAAGTCCGATCAGCGCCCGCGAGGTGATCTCGAACACGCAGTGGGTCAACCCATCGCCGCGTGCTTCGACCTTGATGATCTCACCCTTGCGCTCGCCCACAAGCTGCATGACCGCGCCGACGCTCTCGTCGGGAGTATCAATCACCAGCTCTTCGACCGGTTCATGCTTGATCCCATCGATCTCCTTCTCGATCACGATCGGACGTCCAACCGCGAGCTCGTACCCCTCGCGGCGCATGGTTTCGAGCAGGATCCCGAGGTGCAACACGCCGCGCCCTGAAACGACGAACTCGTCCATCGTCCGTCCCGTCGAGACACGCAGAGCAACGTTGTGCTCAAGCTCGCGATCAAGACGCCCCTTGACCTGACGAGAGGTGACAAACTCACCCTCTTGTCCCGCGAACGGCGAGTCGTTGACCTTGAAAGTCATCGAAATCGTCGGCTCATCAATCGCGACCCGCTGCATCGGTTCCGGATGATCGGGATCACAAATCGTGTCTCCGATGTCCAATCCCTCAACACCAGAGATCGAGCACAGGTCTCCCGCGCCGATGAACTCCATATCCTTCTTCCCAAGACCCACGAACCCCTGGAGCGTGACGATCTTCGCCTTCTTGGTCGTGACGTTGCCCTCTTTGTCCTGCTTGACCAACGCGATCGGTTGTCCCGCGTGGATCGTCCCCTGCGAGACGCGTCCGACGCCGATGCGTCCGACATACTCAGAAAAACCGAGCGTCGTGATCTGCATCTGCAGCGGTTTCTCCAGATACACATCCGGATGCGGCACATGCTTGGTGATCGCCTCGAACACCGGACGCAGGTCGGTCCCCTTCGTCTCCCCATCCCAATCGTCCACGGCCCAACCATCACGCGCCGACGCGTACACCACTGGGAAATCCAAAATATCATCATCCGCACCCAGCGCGACGAGCAGATCGAAGACCTCGCCGATCACGCGATCCGGATCGCCATCAGGACGATCGCACTTGTTGACCACAACGACCGGCTTGAGTCCAGCTTCGAGCGCCTTGGTAAGCACGAAGCGCGTCTGAGGCATCGGCCCCTCGTACGCATCAACCACGAGCAGACAGCCGTCCGCCATACGCAGCACGCGCTCGACCTCACCACCGAAGTCCGCGTGACCAGGGGTGTCGATGATGTTGATGCGGTAATCCGTCCCCGATGGATCGTGGTACTGTACAGCACAGTTCTTCGACAAGATCGTGATCCCGCGCTCGCGCTCGAGGTCTCCCGAGTCGAGGATCAAGCCGTGCTGACCGCCCTCGAGTTTCTCGAGTTCACCGCTACGGAAGTTGCCCGATTGTTTGAGCAGGTTATCGACGAGCGTGGTCTTGCCGTGGTCGACGTGCGCGATGATCGCAACATTACGAAGGGTCGTAATCGTGGTGGTTTCAGATGCCATTGGTGGTTCCGGATCAGGTCGATGGTGAGCCGAGGGTTTCAACCCGGCTACCACCGGATCTCCTTGGTCCAAAGTCTAGACCGATGACGCCTATCAATCGGGGACTCCGCACAGTTTCAAGCATCAAAGCCGGATCATTTCAATCCTGTGTCGGCTCGATCCGCACACTCCCACGCAGCGCCCCGCGCTCCTGAACCACTTCCCAGCGGACGAACCCCATATCGTTCAATCTCGCGTCCCCTCCCATCCAAGAGGAAGCCCCAAAGGATTCCGCCAGCGCACTGATCCGAGCATACCCCTTGAGAATCACAGCACTCTCAACCACACCCCCACCAATCGCATCGAGTGAAGCGACAAGCTCTGAGATCAATCGGACACGCCGTGAGGTCTCAGTATCCGCGTCCGCGAATGAAAAGATCAGATCTGATGATGTGCTCCGCTGGGATGTGAGCCAAGAGACATTGCCCTCGAGTCCCTGTTCATCGATGATTTTGTGCGATCGCACCGCCCTGGGGAACAGTCCTTGGTACGATCCGCCGCCTTTCTGCGAGACTCCTGGGAATCTAGGAGAATCCGAGAAAATCATCGGCTCGATAATCGCATCCATGCTCGTCGCATCGACAACCGCTTCATCAAAAATAGAGAGCATCGTCATCCCCATCGAGTCGTTTCCCCGATGGATTGAACGAAGATCGTCACGATCGAACACCATCAACGCCCCGTTGGGTTCGAGCACTGTGCCTTGCTGTTTTTCGATGTCATCAGAACGGAGCAGGATTGATAGCCCCTCCTGCTCATCGAGCACTAAATGGAAGATCCCCGCGGTCGCCATCGCTCCCACCACATCTTCATCAAGCGCATCGAGCATCCCAGTTGGCGCAATACCTTGGATCTTGTCTCCACTGAACGGCATCGCGAGTTCCATCGCGACGCCATCCTCACTCAATCCCATAAACACTCGCACATGTGATGCACCACTTCTTTGACTACCGCGGACTTGCTGAATCCAGTTGTCCGCACGAACACGCAGCGCCAGAGACCAGTTGTCATCCTCTCTCCACATCGGGATGGGTTCATCACCTTCAGCATGCTCTGCGTCTTTCACAGACACCAACACACGCTCGAGCAGATCCCGCCCACCCTTTGGACACAGCAGCAATCGCCCCGCTCGGTCATCGTTTGGATTGAGCATAACCAGCGCGTAGCGGCCCTGCTCAATGCCGTAGACCGCGACTCCAGAAACAATTTCTCGTGGGATCGGCTTGAGCCGCTTGCGCAGAGCTGAAAACGCGTCATCCCCACCAGAGACTTCTCCCATGAGTACCCAGTTGGTGTCCGCCTTATTCACCATCATCATTGGGTTGTCGGTATGCTCGATCAGCGAATCAACCACAACTACCACACGCCGTGACAGCAGTTGCTCGATCACACCGTCCGCATCCGTTCCGAGTAAATCAGCAATCGATCCCCACGCTTGCCTTGTCTTGCTGAACATTCCGATGGACCCAATGAACCCACGCGATGCTTGTCCCTCATCACTTAACAGCGCTCTAGCTGGATTATCTACCACAGCGACAAGATCGATGTCCTCAGGGATCGCATCAACCAAACCCCAAGGCTGCTCCTGCTGTGCATGCGCAGCTCCAGTGCACAGGAATACCAATACACAACTCATACGGAGCACTGTGGAGATCAGCTCAGAAATACTGCTGTTATGGAAGATCGGCGATGCACTCATCACTGGTAGATTCCAGCTCGACCCGTTCAGTGACTACCACGACCCCACGCGTCTCCTTTGCTCGCGAGAGCGTGCGCAGGCCATCATGCGTATTGATCAGCATCTGACCATCCCCGCCGTATGAAACAAGTGTCAGCGATCGATTCAACTGTGCGGGGAATCGATTGGTCTCCGTGTCTGTACGCACCATGACACCCGAAGCACGGAGCGCCGCGAGATCTGCCTCGCTCAATCGCACGACCTGATGGTTCAGTGTGAGGGTGAAGGTCTTCGTTCCGCTTGGTTTCGGAGCCGCAAGCAACCCCTCAAGCGGGGAAAGCGACGCACGCATCTGCGCAACCTGTGATTGCACATTCTCAGCAACACGCTGTGTGTCCTGCTCAACCGCCGTCGCGACATCATGGACAGGGGTCGATTGCGCACCGATCGTCGTCAGACGCGGGTACACACTCTGGAGTCCCGCGACGAGCATCAATCCGAGCAAGATCCCTGCCGCGATCGCCATGCGTCCAGTGCGGACCCAGCGGCGCATCGTGCGAGGAATAAAACGCTCATGCTCGTCGAGTCGATTCAGCACAGCGCACTGCATGTCAGGCATCGGGATGTCATCAAGATTCATCGCGCGAACAGCGTCCGCCGTCTCAAGAAGCTCAGCGCGACGCTCGTGATCGTACTGGAGTGCGTGCGCGATCTCTTCTTGCATGCGATCGCAGATCTCACCATCGAGCGCTGCATCGATCAGCGACTCTGGGATCCGACCTGGAATCCGCTCATCAAACGACTCGTGATCTTGCCCCCGATTCATGCGAGCACCTCGTCACCAGTCTCGTTGAACGCTCCACCGAAGTGGTCCTTGTACAACGATGCAAGCTGCTTGTGTTCCTTGAACAGCACACGCAAACGACGACGGCCACGATGGAGATGGCTCTTAACCGTCCCCTCAGGCATATCCAGATGCGAAGCGATCAACGCGATCGGCCAATCCAGCTGATGGAACAGCACGATGATCTCACGCTGCTCAACAGACAAGTGCATCAGTGCTGATTGGATCGCGTCTTTTTGGGTCGTCGAACGCTCATCCGAATAGGTCGACGCGTCAGGCATTGTCCCCTTGCCTCCCATCGATCCAACAAAGTCCGTGTCATACGCGGGCTTGGATTTCGCCACCGCGTTCATGTACAAACGCCGAGCGATCGTGAAGAGCCAGGTAGAGAATCGGAAGCGGAAATCGAAGCGATGCAGATTCGCAAGCACTCGCACGAATGCTTCCTGCACGATGTCCTCAGCCGTCTCATGGCGACCCGACATCCGCAGAATGTATCCATAGACCGATCGCTGGTGCGCTTTGATCAGCTCACCCGCGGCTGCCCGCTCGCCGGCAATGGCCCGCTCGATTAGATCTCGTTCTACGGCACGATCCATGCGAATTCGCTCCCATCATTGGGTCCCGGCCTGCAGACCGGTACCACCACTATACAGAGACACCCCGATTCGGATGCATACTAAATCGAACAAACGCCCCATCTCATTGGAAATTACGCGAAATCGATTGCAATTCCAAACATTATACAAACAAACCCTGCGTATACCAGTCAGGCATACGCAGGGTTGGAGAGAGATTTGTATTGGTAATGACCGCTCTGGTTACGCGGCCTTGGAGATCGGGGTCTTGCGAGTGCGTCCCACAGTCCGCTGTTCAGGAGTCGCCCGAATGTCCGCATCGTCAATCATCGCATCGACCAGCTCGAGCGGATGCGATGCCCAGAGGTCGGCACCAATCTCTTCCGCGAGCCCTTCCGCACGATTGAACACCCCACCACCCACGACGATCTGCGTGTTCGGACACGCGCCGATCTCGTGGAGCGCGTCGATTGTCTCGCGGATGTCAGGCAGATCCGCAGGATTCGAGCAGAACATCAGCAGGACATCCGGACTGGATTCTTGCACTGTCTGGCGCACCTCGTCCATCGGGACGCCGCCACCAGCGAAGCGGACACCAAAGCCCGCAGCTTCCAGCAGGTCCACGGCCATCTGAGCACCAAGCTCAGACCCCTCACAAGTGCCGCAGCATGCAAAGACATTCCGACCAACCGGCTCAGCGTTCGATCCAGCGATGAGTGCTCGCGAGGTCTGATCCACGAGCACGCGGAACAATCGTGTCGAGAGGTTGTACGCGAGCGATGAGATCTGATCCTCACGATGAAGCTTGTCGATCATCTCATAGGTCGGCCAGAACAGATCGGTCAGCATCAACTCAGGAGACACTCCCTCGTTGAGTTGTTCATTCACGATGGAACGAGCCAAGGACCGGTTCCCTTCGACCAATGCTTCGAACAGACGCTCGCTCAGTACATGGACACTCATTTCAAACTTCCTCGTCGATGTGATTCCCTTCCGCCTGATCGGGGGTGGGATAGGTTGTGTGCACGGGCGACGACGCCGCGGCCCTAGCCCAAGCTATCGAACACAACGCCTCAACATCACAAGCACACAACCCCTCTGGCGCGTGTTTGTGCGCACCAACCCCGAAACCGCGTTCTGAGTGTATAAACGCCGTTATTCTGGGACCTGATTCGAATCTGAGTCCGAGAATGTGCAAATCTGCTTCAACAATCAATAGAAACTAGGGGAAAACGCGGATCCGATTATGCCGGCTTGACGCCCGAATAACACGCACATATTCCCATCGTCAGCCCGCGGACCGCCAAATTCTCAAACCCGGCGTCCCCCATCGCGTCCATCATCTCCGAACGAGTCATAAAACTCGTCACTGATCGAGGCAGATACTTGTACGCGCCAGAGGTATCCCGAGCGATCCAAGTCGCTGTGCGAGGCATAATCGTCCCGCAGTAGACCCCATTGAACCACCGCACCAACGGATTGCTCGGCTGATCAAACTCCAAGATCACCAGTCTCCCGCCGGGCTTGAGCACTCGGTAAAACTCCCCGATCGCTTTGCTCGGCTCCTGCACATTGCGGATCCCGAACGCAATAGACACCACATCAAACGACTGGTCGTCGAATCGCAGGTCCATCGCGTCGCCTTGCTCGTAGGACAATCGAGTCCCGAGTTCTCGATGCAATCGATCCCTCTTATGCCCCGCGATTTCGAGCATTCCCTCCGTGAAGTCCACTCCGACGACCTCGCGTGCTCGAGAGTGCTTCGCGAACGCCTGCGTCAGATCCCCAGTCCCGCACGCGACATCGAGCACGCGATCTCCAGCATTGACTCCCGCGCGTTTCACGGCATGCTTGCGCCACGCTTCATCGCGCCACATGGAATGGACGCGATTATTCAGGTCATACGAGCGAGCGATCGCGTTGAACATCGCACGCACTTTGACGCTTTTTTGCTCGTTCTCGTGCAGATCGGACAGTTCAGCGTCCTCCCACGCACGAATCACGGCTTCATCGGGTTGTGTTTGCACTTCCGTCATGACACAATGAGTGTAGACTTCGACAGACACCCACTCGCAGATGCCATGGAGATTCCAAATGAACCGTATATTCAAAGCTTTGATCTCGTGCACACTCCTCGCGCTGATCGCTGTCCCCCTCACAGGATGCTCCGTCAATCCCGCGACTGGAAAGCGCTCCTTCACGCTCATGTCATGGGAGAAGGAAAAAGCCCTCGGACTCGCCGCAGCGCCGCAGATGACCGAAGCGTTCGGAGGTGCTGTCCCAGACGCTGCTGTGGGTGACTACGCATGGGAAGTCGGCGCCAAACTCGTCACAGGTGTCGAAGAGGGTGTCCCCGATCTCGACTGGGAGTTCACTGTCCTCAACTCCCCAGTCATCAACGCGTTCGCGCTCCCAGGAGGCAAGGTCTTCATCTCGCGCGGACTCGCGGACAAGCTCGAATCTGAAGCGGAGCTCGCGGGAGTGCTCGGACACGAGATTGGACATGTCACCGCGCGTCACTCCAATCAACAAATGTCCGCGCAGCTCGGACTCAACTTCGCGATCGGCGCCGCCGCCGTCGCGGTTGGTGTTTCCGATCCCGATTCTGATGTCCGTAAATACGGCCAGCTCGGACTCCCAGCCGTCGCTGTGGGATCAAACCTGTTCCTGCTGAAGTTCGGACGCTCCGAAGAACTCGAAGCCGACATGCTCGGCATGCGATACATGGCGCGCGCCGGATACAACCCACGCGGACAACTCGAAGTCATGCAGATCCTTGCCGATGCATCACGCGGTACTGATCGTCCGCCTGAATGGCTCTCTACCCACCCACTCCCCGAATCACGCATCGATCGGATCCAGGACTTGCTCGCCGGTGAATACGCAACAACGCAAGGCAACCCCAGCTTCGTCGAAAGACGCGAAGAGTATCGCACACGAATGCTCGATCGACTCGACAACCTCCCACCTGCACCTGCTCCAACTCCACAGGAACAAGCACAAGCCAACGCGTACCTCAACGCGATGCTCTACTGCCAGCACTGCCGGGAAGCGGTCAACTAAAGCCGTTCTTCAACTCGCTTGACGATCTCGTGGTAGTTCTCGCGATAGAAGCGTGTGTACTCGATCTCCAGACGCTGCTGACGGCCTGGCTCACGCCACGCGTTCCGCACAGTGCGATAGGTCGCTTCGGTGAATGGCACCATCTCCCCATCAATCTCCGTCTCAGGGAACGCGAAGAACAACTGATCCAGCTCCACGATCTCGTCATCGCTGAACTCGCCCGATGCCTTCGCCTCTCCCAGCGCGTCGTACGCCGCTCGGCAGTCCTCCGCGATATCGATCCCGAAGCATCCCATCATGACCTGAACCCCTGTGCGCCATCCCGGATTCTCAACATCCGAGACGATCTCGAATGGATTGACCTGATCCATGAAGTAATCGAAATACTGCTCATACATCACGCGGCGAACAGGCATCCGACGCAGCTCGCTCCACTCAGGACCCATTGGCTCGCCATTGGCACCCAACGGATTGTCCGGATTGTCCTTGGCAAACTGCCACAGCGCCTGCGCTTCTTCCGTCAGACAGAATCGTACGAACCGCTTCGCAAGTTCCGGATCGGGTCCGCCGTTGATGATCGAGATCGGATCCGCATCAACATACACAGCACCTTGTGGATCTTCGTACCCGACACGATCTCCACCCCCTGAGTCCTTGATGACCTGCGCCTGACCGCGTCCATAGAAATCGATCGCAAGCCCCACCGCGGCTTCGCCGCTCGAAACATCGATCGGAGGCTTGGTTGATGAGTTCGTGAAGTAACGCGTGTTGCCGCACATGCCTCTCAAAATACGCCAGCCGTCTTCCCAGCCCTCATTCCCAAGGATCGAATCGAAGGTTGTCGTAATGGAACCGGATTGACGAGGATCCGCAAGCGCGATCCAGCCGCTGAGTTCATGCTGCGCCAGATCCCGAAAGTGCTTCGGGATCGGAAGCCCGAGACGATCCTCGTACACATCCCTGTTGTACACAATCCCAAACGACGATAACGCCGTCCCGATCCAGTACTGTTCTGGGTCATACAACTGCTGCGGCCCGATCACATTCTCGCCGAAGAGTTCATCAAGCTCTGCTTGTGTGAAGTCCATCGGCGCCGACTGCGCGACTTTCAACTCCAGCGTCGTCGATTCGTTCTGCTTGACCGATACCGTCGATCCACGCTTGAGCGCCGAGTGGTCGTACGACCCACCACCAAACATCACATCAAACGCGATCGCACCGGGCTCGAGTACCAGCAAATCATCCAGTTTCCAGTTGTCCTTGTTCGCCTCGTACTGACGCTTGACCGCATCGGTAAACATCGCCGAGAGCTGCTTGCGGATCTCGGAGGTTCCGCCGGGAGTGCGATAGTCGATCACCACCGCCTCGCCGTACTCACGCTGATGCCACTCACTGAACGCACGAGCAAACTCATCCCGAATCTGAGGCACATGCGGCGTCACCACAATCAGCTTCCGAGCGCCATCCGCGTGCATATCCGAACGCTTCGCGCCGCTCATCGCAAACGGAACCCCAAGCACCAACAACAGCAACACCGCGATCACAATCTGAGTCGTTCTCATGCGACAAGTCTACCCCCCCAAACTTGCCCACTCTTGGGACCACCCACCGAACTCCACAGCCGATCAGCCGTACCATTGACCGATGCCCAAACCCCCACGCAGAAAGACCGAATGGAAGGACGAATACACCCTCCTCTGCGAACGCTGCGGCTACATCATCGAAGACCTCGACCACACCCTCCCCTGCCCAGAATGCGGCAAACCCATCAGCGAGTCACTCCCCGAGCGAAGATCAGGATCAAAGTGTCAACAAAATCGTGGCTTTAGAAATTTGGCTCTCAGTTTGTTGCCCACTTTAATGCACCCTTTCAAAACAATCGATACACTTCAAATCACAGAAGAAGATCCTTCTTGGTTGGCATGGGAAATCATTGGTCTAGCAACAATAACCTCTTTGTTTTTCTCATCAATGCTGTGTTTAATCTTGACTTGGGATATTGAACTAACGGGAATGTTTTTCTTTTTTAGTATTCCACCCGCAGGTTTACTGGCAGCAGCATTTACTCTACTGACAGCCATTGAAGCTAAGGGCTTGCAAATTATTGGCAAATCGAGGGGATTCAGAATTACAAGTGGAACAGCTTGGGCAATTGTTGGACATGGCTCGGTAGGATGGTTTGTAGTTGGTCTTTCAATCGCATTTGGAACTATGACCTGGGCTGTTGAATTTCATTTTGAATCCAAAGACAACTACTCATTTGCAGGACAAGTTCGCCAATTAGGGAACCTCGTCATGTATCCAGGCGCACTTGCAGGCTTCCTCTTCTTCGAAACCTTCGCCTACCTCGGACTCCGGCGCTGCAAATACGCCAATCGACTGCGGCCAGTAGTTTCAGAGGACCACAATGACTGATCACGGCCCCGACAAGTTCACCCTCCTCTGCACTCAATGCGGATACATCATCGAGAACCTGTACGCCGATGCGAACTGTCCAGAATGCGGATATCCAGTCAAGAACAGTCTTACCACCGATCGTGAGGGCACACCTTGGCAACGGCGTCCACAATCGATGATTGCTCTTGTGAAGACCTGGATCCTGACCATCTGGAAGCCGAGCAAAGTTATCAGCATCATGAAGTTTGATGAAGCCAATGGAAAGAGCATGACATCCCACACACCATTTCTCGCAGTGGTTCTCGCTGTTCTGGCACTTCTTCCAATGGCATTTCCTGTAGGTATCGGGGGAACCCTTTTCACCATGCTGGTTGTTGGGCTTGTTGGTCTACTTTTTTGGGGATTGGCCGCGATCTACTTCCGGATCTGTTTCATGCGACTGCATCGCTCAGTCAGGAAGATGAACAACAAGATCGATACGCCCATGGCATGGTCGATCATCGGACACGCATCTTCATACTTGATCCTGATCCCTGCGAGCCATGCTCTAGTTATTTGGTTAGCTCTTTTTGATTCCTTTGCCGTGGAAGCAGGATGGGTATACCAAGGAACAACTCTCAGCAGAATTTTTGGTTTGATATACATCGCAATTTTCTTCGGCAGCATTCCTGCCAGTCTTTCACTCTCTGAAATCTTTATCGCGAGAGCATCCCGAAAGCTGCGTTACATCAACCATACGATGCGTCCTCTTTTCTCATCCGATACTCAACAACTTCTCGCCGCCGAATCGTCCGACCAGCCCTAGAATCCCGCCATGCAGCCCCCCTCCCCAACACGCCCAATCTTCCTCGGAGATGACCGAACCGGACGCATCCAGATCGGAGGCGGCCTCCCCCTCGATCACCCCCTCTCCAAAGGGCTCACACAAGCGACCATCCCCGCGCCAGTCTCCGTCCAGACGATGACCGCCGGATACACGCACGACATCGACAAGTGCGTCGCCGAGATCCACAAGCTCACCGCCGCGGGAGCGGACATCGTCCGCGTCGCCGTCCCAGAAAAGAAGGACACCGAAGCGCTCCCAGAGATCCTCGCGCAGACCACCGTCCCCATCGTCGCCGATGTCCACTTCCACTTCAAACGCGCCCTCGAATCCATCGAAGCGGGTGTCCACAAGATCCGTTTGAACCCCGGCAACATCACCGATCGCAAACAAGTCGAAGAAGTGATCGACGCGTGCAAGGAAAAGAACATCCCGATCCGAGTCGGAGTCAACGAAGGGTCAATCATCGAGCGCAAGGACAAGCAGTCCCGCGCCAAGGAACTCGGCGCGATCTTCTCCGAAAACAAGCACGGCTACATGCTTGCGATCATGATCGCCAAACTCGAAGAATACCTCGACATCTTCTACGAACGCGACTTCTACGACATCGCGATCAGCGCCAAATCCATGGACGCAACACTCGTCATCGACGCGTACACCGAAATCTCCAAACGCTTCCCCCACCCGCTCCATTTGGGCGTCACCCACGCGGGACCCAAGGAAACCGGATGCATCCGCTCAGTCGTCGCGCTTGGAACCCTCCTCGCCAACGGCATCGGAGACACCATCCGCATCTCCTACGCCAACGACCCGATCTACGAGGTCGAAGACGGGCTCGAACTCCTCTACACCCTCGGCAAACGCGAACGCAAGGGTGCCGAACTTATCGCGTGCCCCACCTGTGGACGCATCCAGGTCGATCTCTTCACCCTCGTGCAAGAGGTCAACGACAAACTCAACGAGGACATCACCGTCCCCATGAAGGTCGCAGTGATGGGCTGTGTCGTCAACGGCCCAGGAGAAGCAGAAGGCGCGGACATCGCCGTCTTCGCCGGAGACCGCAAAGGCATCATCTATGTGCAGGGAGAGAAAGTCGCGACGATCCCCGAATCCGACATCCTCGACCGCTTGCTCGCTGAGTGCAAAGACTTCCAATCCAAGGTCCTCTCAGGTGAAGCAAAGCTCGGCGAGAAGAAAGTCGACATCGTCCCCCCAGACCCCGAGGGAGAGCTCGGCTCGGGATGGGAAAAAATGGCCTCCCAGCGCATGGGACACACCGAGCTCACCATCAACAAATCCTGACGATTCCCGATCCGTCGCTGTGAAAGTCAGCACAAAATGTGCTACATTCTGACTCGTTCAGGAGTTTCTCGCCGTGATCAGGATTCAACGCATCTCGATGGACCACCCCCTCTACGAGCAGGAGGTCGCGCTACGCACCTCCGTGCTCCTCAAGCCACTGGGGATGACCATCGAAGACTACTACAACATGGCGCCGGGACGCGAAGAAAAGTGCGATCATTTCGTCGCCGTCATCGACCATCCGACCGGCGACAAGGTCGTCGGAGCCGCGACGCTCTTCCCTCCCCAGCCCGATTCCGACGAAACCTCAGGCAAAGTCCAGCAGATGTGCGTCGATCCCCAGCGCCAAGGCGAGGGCATCGGGACCAACCTCATGATCGCGATGGAAGTGCGTGCATTCACCGAGCTCGCGCTGCCTGGACTGTACTGCCACGCGCAGATCTCCGCGATGCCGTTCTACGAAAAACTCGGATGGGAAGTCGGTTCAGACACATTCCAAGAAGCCGGAATCGATCATAAACGCATGCAGATTGTCACCCCACAACCCTCCGAAACCTCCAAATAAACACACGCACGCTGTTTTTCTGAGCCCCAGAGCATTTCGCGTTGGTTTAGAATCATTCTCAATGTAGAATGGGTTA
>WUAJ01000340.1 GCA_009827215.1 Phycisphaeraceae bacterium | reverse complement strand
TGGTTGATCCCGACTCTGGGTACCCCATCCCGACCGCGGCGTGGAAGGTGCCGCCGATCTTCTCATCGAAGAGCGTGTTCTTGGTGAACTCCTTAATGGAATAGTTGGTCCCGATCGCGATCTCTCCCATGTTGCGAGCGCCCTCGTCTTGGTCGAGCATCGCGAACAGGAACTCCTCGTTCTTCTTCGCGCTCGCGTCCACGACTCGGTTGTCCTTGAAGACCAATCGGACGCCCTCGACTTCTCGGCCGTTGTACACGGCTGGGAAGGTGTAGTTGACATGACCGTTCGCGTTTTGAGGGCCGCAGAAGACCTCGCCGTCTGGGAAGTTCTCGCCTCCCGAGCAGTTGATCCAGATGGATTTGGACTTATCGACATCGACCTTGAGGTCCGTCCCGTCGTGGCCGCCCTTTGCAGGCGCTTTGAAGTGAAGCTCGTCCTTGGTCTGGAGGAAGTCGCACACGCGTTGTTGACGGATGTGGATCTCTTCCCACGCCGCGACGGGATCGGGGAGGTGGAGGAGTCCCGCTTCAAAGACGAACTTCTCGTACTGCGCGAGCGACATCTCCGCGTCCTGCGCCGATGCAAGCGTCGGGAAGAGCGTCCCGCACCAACGCAGCTCACCATCCGCGGCTCGCTTGAGGAACTTGTCCATGATGGGGCCGTTGGCGACACGCTTCATCGCGAGCTTCTTCGCATCGACGCGCGAGAGGGACTTGGTGTTGACATCGGCCCACAGTCCGAGGTTGACATCGACCGTTTCGGTGAGGTACATGTCCACTGGGTTGAGGAACTTGAGCTGCTCGTCGCTGCCGTGCTCGTAAAGCAGGTCCGCGAGGGTGGAGTTGCGCATCGACCAGAAGGGATGACCTCCAGCACGCAGGACCGCGGCGTAGGTCGCTTCGATCATCGGCATCGCGACAGGATCCGCAGCGATGGACACCAGATCGCCCTTCTTGACTTTGGTCGAGTAGCGAACGATGACATCTGCGAGTTTGTCGAGTCTTTGGTCACGCATTGCGGATCCTCTCAATATGCGTTTATAGGGGTATATAACGGAATTCAAGCGTAGGGGCGCATGAACACCGCTGCATCGGGTGCGTACAGTTGTGGTCCATATTGACCTGAAACCACCACGAACCTCCAAACGGAGCACCCAATGACTTCCAATCGTTCATTCCCAGTCGCGATCATCCTCGGCGCATTCATCATCGCGGGAGCACTCATCGCGCGTCCCGCAGTCGGCACCAAGACCACTTCCATCGGACAAGGCGACATCGGTGTCGTCGATGTCTACAGCTTGGTCGATATCCTCATCATGTCCGAGGAAGCGAGCCAGCAGCGCACCGACTTTGAAACGCAAAGCAACGCGACCATGACTGAGTACGAGCAGCGCCTGATCGGGATTCAGACACAGATGTCAACGATCTCGCAAGACGATCCGAACTCAGGTCAGCTCTACGCACAGTACCAGCAGGTCACGCAGCAGATCCAGCAAGCGACCAACCAGATCAATGAAAGCTACCAGGTCCTGCTCGCGAATCAGATCGCGGATGCATACAAGACCATTCACGCGGCGGTCAATGAGATCTCGGACGATCAAGGCTACACCTTTGTCCTCGCGACGCGCCGCGGCGCGGACCTCGTCCAGACCTCATCACTCACCGGCGTCACGCAAGAAATCCTTGCTCGTCCGCTGGTAACTCCACCTGAAGCGGTGGACATGACCGAAGCGGTTCGGATCCACTTGGGACTCCCGACACTCGAAGAGATCACTGCAGAAGCGGAAGCGGCACAAGCAGCGGCTGAAGCAGCAGCAGCAGCTCAAGAGCAAGCTGAAGAACAAGAAGCAGTTGAACCAACCCCGGCGACCGAGATCACCGACGAATAAATCACTCGTCGTTAATCAACATCCCCAAGCACCTCGAGCATCGGCCCGAGGTGTTTTTCATAGTTCTTCCAGCGTGCTCGGCTCGTCTTGTACAACGGCTGACGCACCTGTCCAGCGCTCGCGGTGTGCACAGACGACTTGCTCTTGTGGTGTTCCAGACACGCTTTGTTGAACTCCAGACCGATGTGGTCGAGCATCGCACGCACGCGCGTTTCAGGTTCAGCGGTCCGTTCCTCGTAGCGTGATTCGAAAATCTCGATCCCCATCGACTCCCAGTT
>WUAJ01000339.1 GCA_009827215.1 Phycisphaeraceae bacterium | reverse complement strand
ACAGTCAGCATCTCTTCATCAGGAACATCAGTCATCACTGTGAGCTGAGCATTGAAACGCTGAGCAGGATTGATAACTGTGCCCTTGGCGCGGATGATCCATTCATTGCGCTTCTCAGCATCAACCGGCTCCGCGGTGTATTCCGCATCGAGCACGATGTTGTTGGAGGCAACCGAGGTAATCTCAAAGGCTGCCCCGCTCTTGGATTTCAGAGTGACTTCGCGTTCAAACTCATCACCAACAACCAAACGCCCCATCGTCATGCGGACAGGAGTGAGCTGAAGATCGCCGATCACACGGCCAACCGTCGCGATCGAGAAGATCGGCTTGTGCTCGTCGTTGGTACGGACAGAGATCTCAGTGCGATGATTGTCCGGCTTCGCGCTCTCAAGCACCTTCACGCGGAGAATCTGGAGCCACAGATCATCGCCGTCCTTCTCAACCTTCCCGCCGTCGATGACCTCAACGGAGAAGGTGTCCGGATCTTGAGTTGTGGCGCGAGTGACTTTGAAGTCCTCGAATCGACCATAGATCTTGATGTCTTTTGTAGAGCTCGAACCCTTTTGGGTCAGATCAAACGCAAGCACGCGAGGCTCGATGATGACCGCGTTCTTCACAAACGAGTGCACATACACAGTATGGACAGGCTTGCGAGCCGAGTTTGTGTAGATCGTGATGACGCGAGAGATCGCCCCCTTCTTTCCAGATGGATCGAAGGTGACCTTCATCGTGCCGGTCTCACCCGGAGCAAACGACTTCTGCTCCATCTCAGGAACCGTGCATCCGCATGAAGGCTTGACCAGCTGGATCTCCAGCGGCTGGGTTCCAGTGTTCTTGAACTCGAACTCAACAGGGACCGGTTCGATGTCCAGAATCGTTCCAGTGCTCACCGTGGTCTCTTTAAAGAGCAAAACCGAATCCGCGAGCGGCCCATCAGTCTGCGGCTCGTCACCCTGATTAACAGGGATGTTCTGCACATTGGTTGGTTGCACACCATGGTTGTGTCCGTGATGCTCACCAGCGCCGTGATTGTGCCCCTCGTGCCCAGTTTGAGCAGGCTCAACTTCCTTCGCCTTGTTTTCATTCTTCTCTGGAGCAGCACCAGCGACCTGAGCGATCGAGTTGCTCGCAAGAATCCCTAGCACAGAAATCGATGCAATCGAAAGTGTTCGTTTCACGCGTTTCATCTTCAGTATCCTCCCTGCGAGCGAGACCAAGTCCCACGCCCGCGGCATAGTTTCAAGATGCACAAGTCTAGGTCAAAATCACACACCATAAAACAAGCACACAACTCCAGAATCAGGCAAAGCAAGACCGCTCGCCAGACAGAGCCCACATCGACCAATGCGCAAACACACACCAACCCGAGCCAGCCCTACCCAACAAGAACGCCCCTTCCGACGGCATATTGCATCAAAACAGTCCGGAAATCGCCGAATTGAGCGATCAAACCCCGACTAGATCCCAACTCATGGACATCCCTGAGCATACATCGACAGGTACGCCGAAACATCTAGGAAGTTCAGCGATCCCTCGCCGGTGAAATCGACCGACAGATCACCCTCGCTATAGAGCACAATGAATCGGCTCACATCCATGAAGTTGAGCGTCCCGTCCTCAATCAGGTCCGGAGCACAAGGCAACGCACGGATCGTGTAAGTCCGAGTCTCGCTCATGAACTGTTCACGCATCGCCTCGTCACGCACCCAGTTGGTCTCGTCTACAACGACGACCTTGAGTTCGTGCTCGCCACCGCCGAGCGTCAGATCATCCGTATCAACCAATGTCGCGCCGAACAGATCGAGCTGAAACACATCATCAAGATACCAATAAATTGACAGATTGTGATTCAACGGCTGCATCGGAGTCACCCCAACCGTCCCACCTCGCGAGATCAACGCACCGTCACCAGTCCCCGAATCAATCGGAGACACCTCGCGGTAAATCTCCTTAAGCAGTTGCTCCGCACTCACCAGATTAAACGGGCGACCCAGCGCCCGCATCATCGAGTTGTTCGATGGTCGATACACACCAAACTCGGAGTAGTTCCCACCCTCGAATGCACTAATC